>NZ_JAEDCO010000027.1 GCF_016294135.1 Methanobrevibacter ruminantium | reverse complement strand
AAAAGTGATAATATGAAAATGCTATTTAGGAAAATGCTACGTGATTTCAAGGATCATAAGGCCCAGTTTCTCTCTATTTTTTTAATGGCTCTTATAGGAGTCTTTGCATTTACAGGAATCAGCGGTGAAGCTGTAGGATTGGTAGAGGTGTCAAGCAGCTATTATGAAGACACCAACCTTGCTGATGGCTGGATTTATGGAGAGGAAATCGCTGATGATGTATTTTCCGATATAAAGTCCATGGATGAAATCAAGGATGCCCAAAGGGAGATGGTAGTCGATACGGTTGCTAATTACTCTTCAGACCCTGACATCACTCTACATATTGTAGAGGGAAAGCAGAACATCTCTAAATTCTATCTGTTTAAAGGGCAAGACTTCAATCCAAATGATGAGGAAGGAATCTGGATTGACAAAAGGTTTGCAGATGGCCGTAATCTGGATATTGGAGATAAGATCACCTTAAAGTTCGATGGAAAGGAAGTATCTAAAACAGTTAGGGGAATAATGTATTCACCGGAATATGTCTATTATATCCAAGAAGGCAGTTTGCTTCCAGACTTTTCTCAAGTGGGCTTTGCTTACATCCCATCTAAAGGCGCTGATTTTGACATTGTGTATAATACAATAGCTCTTGATGGCTATGAGGAATTGGATGAGAAGGACTTCAAGTCTGCATTGGAGGAAGAATTGGGTCAAAAGGCATATGTTCAGTATGTCGACCGTGACAATAATGTTGGGATAAAGACATTGCAGGATGAGATATCACAACACCAGATGTTTTCAGGAATTTTCCCTGCGATATTTGTGCTTGTATCACTTTTGACTTTGGTTACTACCATGTCTCGTGTCATTTCAGCTCAAAGGATGCAGATTGGTACATTGAAGGCAATGGGATACAGCAACAATTCAATCATTCTTCATTACCTATCCTATGGATTTGTCTTGTCTCTTACAGGTTCTGTTTTAGGGCTTGTCATAGGTCCTTTGACCATACCATATCTCTTCTACCCAACAATGTCTTCAACCTATTCACTTCCTAGCTGGGGACCTTCATGGGACATCAGCTTCTTTGCTGTAGCAGGACTTATGGTTGTATCTTCAGTATTGATAAGCTACATTTCAGTAAAGGGAATCAGCGATGAGAATCCTGCAGAAACAATCAGGCCAAAGGCTCCAAAGCTTGTAAGTTCAGGCCTCATTGAAAGGACAAAGATATGGAAAAGGTTCAGCTTCAATGAAAGATGGAACTATAGGGATGCAAAAAGGAACAAGACCAGAGCTATCATGAGTGTCTTTGGAGTGTTTGCATGTGCCCTTTTGGTAATGTCTGCATTTGGAATGGTCGATTCAATCAACGATGTTGAGGATTGGCAGTACAATCAGATCTATAACTTCAATTCTAAGTTGATATTGGAGGAAAACATTACAGATTCACAATTGGATCATATCCTGGATGAGACTGGCGGTGAAGGAATTCGGGAAGAGGCCATTGAGTTGAAGTATAAGGGAATCAAGAAGACAGGAACCCTTACGGTAATGAACGATTCAGAGTATTACAAGGTCACAGATGCTAATAGAAACTATATACATCTTGATCCTGATGGAATAGCCATTTCAGACAAGATGGCTGAAGTTCTTGGATTGAAGGTCGGAGATAAGGTAAGGTGGCATGTTGCAGGAAACCCTAAATGGATTGATTCAGAGATTACAGAAACCTATTCCATTCCATTCGGCCAAGGATTGATAATGTCTCCTGAAGTCTTTGATGAGATTGGAGGGGATGACTACAACTACAGCACAAATGTTGTCTTAACCCAAAAGGACGTGAAGGAAAACTATACTGGAGTAAGCAGTATTACAACAAGTGAAGACATCAGAAAGGGATGGAACACAATGACTGAAGCATTGGACTTGATGGTAAGTGTCCTCACTACCTTTGCAATTGTCTTGGCAGTTGTGGTATTGTATAATTTAGGCCTGTTGTCATTCACTGAGATTCAAAGGGAACTTGCGACCCTCAAGGTTCTTGGATTCAATTCAAAAAGCTTGAGAAGGCTTTTGCTTACTCAAAACCTATGGTTCTCAACCATTGGGTTTATTCTAGCTATTCCAGGAGCTTATATCTTGATGGGAATCATGATGGGGTCAACTGGTGATGAGTATTGCTTCCCAATCAACATTTACTTATGGAATTTTGTTGTTAGTTTCCTCATTACCTTTGGATTGTCTGTTCTTGTTAATCTAGCATTTTCAAGAAAGATCAAGAAGGTGAATATGGTTGAATCCTTGAAGAGCAATGAATAGATTTCCATAATTTTTCTTTTTTTTATTATAATTTTTTCATTTTCCTATGGTTTACTATATAAAACTATATCTGTTAAAATCACTCTAATTTTACTGTATCACTATAAAATTGATTTAATTTCGTTAAAAAGACTTTTTAGTTTAGTTACATTTAAATATAACTTTTTTTAAACTATTATTTAAGAAATAAAGATATTTAATTAATTTTTAAAAAAGGTGATATTTTGATAATACATGAAAGTAAAAAGGGGTGTGTATTGGATAATTTTAAATTGATAAATCGTGATGAGATAATAAATTTTATAAGTTCTCATAATGGTTTATTGGAATTAATAGAAAAGCATATCCTTTGCTAAAAAGCTATTTTCCAAAATATTCTTATTGTTTATTATATTCAATAGATCCTGAAATTATCAATCTCGAGCATATCATGCTATTTATTAATGGGGATGAAAAAGTTTATGATGAGGATTGTTTGAGATTAAAAGAATTAGAAAATGAAATAGAGAAATTGAAAGTTTCTAATTGTAATGTTAACCATTACTTTTAGTTGATATATGATTTGATACAAGTGATAGTATGTTAATTGAAGAAAATAAAAGAGATTGCATATTAGATAATTTTAAATTAATCAATCAAAAAGAGATTATTGATTTTATTCGTTCCAATACTGGGTTATTGGAGTTAATTGAGAAAGTCTATCCTTTGCTTGAATCTTATTTTCCAGATTATTTCTATTCATTATCATATGCAACAGATCCTGAAATAAAGGATTTGGAAGATTTGATGCTATGCATTCATGGTGATGAAAAGGAATTCAAAACCAATCGTAAAAAGTTGCATGATTTAGAAAGGGAAATAGATGGCTTGAAAGTCTCTAACTGCAAGGTAAAGCGTTTGCTATTAGTGGAGGTATTGTTTTGACTTTCACTTGGGATAAATTTTATGATGTTGGAAGATGTATGAAAAATATTTCCAAAAAGGAAGAGTATCAACGTTCTGCTGTAGGCCGTTTTTATTATGCAGCTTTTGGCTTAGTGAAGAATTATTATGAAGATAAATATCAAAAAACAGTTCCTTCCAATTGTTCTCATTCATTTCTAATAAATGAATTGGAAAAATCTTATGGTGATGAGAAAGCCTTAGGTGAAAACTTGAGAAAAATTAGAAGATTTAGGAATTACGCTGATTATGATAGCAAATTCTATATGAAAAATGTAGGTGTCAGTGAAGAAATCTATAATGAAATTATTATATTATTGAATAATTTAAATAAAAAAAGTAAAAGGTAATTACTCATACCTATGAGTAATCAAGTTTCTTAAGATAGCCATTCTTACTGGAATTGCATTTGCAGCCTGCTCAAAGTACTTGTTGTACTTTGTATCGTCAACATCATATGCAATCTCATCTATTCTTGGAAGCGGGTGCATGACGATAAGGTCCTTTCCTTCAAGCAATTCCTTATTGATTAGGTAAGCTCCCTTGATTTCCTCGTATTCCTCTTCGTCTGGGAATCTTTCCTTTTGGATTCTTGTGACATAGAGAACATCAACATCATCAATTACGTCCTTAAGGTTATTAGTTTCCTTGAACTTGATATTGTTCTCTTCAAGGTCATGCAATGTTTCCTTAGGCATCTTTAGCTGGTCCGGTGAGACAAATGTCATTTCCACATCATACATTCCTAAAGCGTATGATAGGGAATGTACGGTACGGCCGTATTTTAAGTCTCCAAGAAGCGCTATGTTCAATCCGTCTATTTTTCCGAAGTGCTTTTTGATGGTGTAAAGATCCAATAATGTCTGGGTTGGGTGTTGGCCTGCACCATCTCCTGCATTAATGATTGGAACATCCACGATATCTGATAGGAAACGTGACACTCCTTCAAGGTCGTGTCTTATTACAATTGCATCACAGTATGATTCAAACATCTTTGCTGTATCAGCAATGCTTTCCCCTTTAGCAACTGAACTGTTGGAAGCGTCTCCAAGCTCAATGCATTCCCCTCCAAGCCTTTTCATGGAAGTTTCAAAGGAAAGTCTTGTTCTTGTTGAAGGCTCGTAGAATAAGAGTCCTAATATTTTTCCTTCAAGCTCTCTGGATAACTTCTTTGATTTAGCAACATCTTCAAGTTTGCTTGCTTCATCTAAGATGAATTCAATTTCATCCTTTTCAAAATCCTTTAATGAAATAAGGTTTTCATGGCCAAATATAGTATTACGCTCCTTAGATTTTTACACTTGAAACACAAGTCTGCATTTGTATTTTAATGGTTTTATAATAGTATTCCTAATAATATGAGAATGATGAATAAGACAACTCCTATAGAGAATATTCTAATGCCGATTTTCACCATCCATTTTAGGATACCAAAGATGATCATTAATATGATTGCAATAATTATAAGTTCAAATATCATTTTTCCACCTCATTTAATTATTATTCTTTTATTAATATTATAATAACTTATCTATTCCTTGATTAGATAGTTCTTTAATGTTCCTATATCCTCAATGGACACTTCAACAATTGAATCTGCATCCATTGGCCCTACTCCAGGGGGTGTTCCTGTAGCTATTACATCTCCTCCATTCAATGTCATGGTCTCGCTTAGATAGGATATGATTTCTTGCGGAGAGAATATCATTTGTGAAGTGTTTGAGTTTTGCCTTGTTTTACCATTTACCTTGGTTATGATGTTTTGATTCAGTGGGTCAAGTGATGTTTCAATATATGGCCCCATTGGAGCGAATCCGTCACAGCTTTTTCCTCTTGTCCATTGGCCGTCTCCAAGGGTGAAGTCCCTTGCTGTAACGTCATTTATTATTGTGTATCCGAATATGTATTCATCTGCTTCTTCAACGCTTACTTGCTTGGTTTCCTTTCCAATTACAACAGCAAGCTCTCCTTCATAATCTATTTGCTTGGAGACTTTCGGATAGAGGATTATGTTGTCTGTTCTGTTTATTGTTGTTGATGGCTTGATGAAAATCACTGGACTTTCCGGCAAGTCCAGATTCAATTCCTTAGCATGATCCTTGTAATTGAGGCCAATGCAGACTATCTTGGATGGTTCAGTTGGAGACAGTATTTCAATGTCATCTAAGCTGTGTGAGGATACCATATTGTCTAAAATTGATTTTATGTCCTTATTGAAATAGTCTAGAATGTCTCCCTTCAGTTCGATGACTTTGCCTTCATCGTCTAGGAAACCTGATTTGGTTTTTAAGTCATTGTTTAGACTATCCGCCTTGTTCTTGAATCTTAGGAATTTCATTTAACCACAATAATTTATTGAATGATTCTTTCTATTGGAACGACTAAAATGTCACGTGCACCTGCATTTCTAAGCTTGTTTACAAGCTCGAACACTTCATCCTCTCCAACCACTGCCTGAACTGCCATTGTTTCCTCTTTTGATAACACTTCAGATACGGTTGGTCCGCTCATTGCGGGCATGACCTTTTGAACTTCACATAGATCCTTTTTAGCCACATTCATCATAAGCAATTTTTTTCTTCCAGCTTCAAGCACACCTTGAATGGAAGTGCTTACAGCTTCCACAAGGTCTTTCTTCTCTTCAAATGACTTCTTGTTTGCAATTAATTTGATTGAGCTTTCAAGGATTGTATCAACAATCTTCAAATGGTTCATGTTGAGTGTGGTTCCTGTGCTTGTAAGGTCTGTGATTGCATCAGCTATTCCAATGAATGGAGCTATTTCAGTTGATCCTGTAAGCTTTACGATCTTGATGTCTAGATTGTTTTCATCCAAGTATTTCCTTGTAAGGTTTGGGAACTCTGTAGCTATTGTCATTCCGTCTTTTAGGTCCTCCTTTGTTTCTATTTCACTGTCATCAGGGGAAGCCAATACAAGCTTGGTTGCACCGAAGTTAAGGTCAATGAGGATTTCAACATCTGCATCGTTTTCCTCTATGAGGTCGTATCCTGTGATTCCCATGTCACAGATTCCTTCATCCACAAATTCCGGTATGTCTGCAGCACGTGCAAACATCACGTCTATATCTTCGTTGTAAGTTTGTGAGAATAATTTTCTGTTTGTGCTGTCCTTGAGGCCAAGCCCTGCCTTCTCCAAGATTCTTACTGCAGGATCACTGATTCTGCCCTTTGACGGCACTGCAATTTTAAGTTTCATGATTTCATCCATTTAATTATTTTTTATCTACAATTATTTTAGTTTTATTTCTATATAATATTAATCAATTTTTCAATATGTTTGAATTTTGAAAATTTCTAATGTTTTTCCATAGTTTGTAATGTGTTGAAATAATAAATTTTACTTTTGTTTAGTTTCAATTTTTAAAAACTAATTTTTTATATGCTATATGAATTGCTAGAATTTTATTTGTTGTATATATAGTTAATGATTTTTAATTATAAATCATTACAATTACTGAATTCAAATTCTATATCCTAATATATCATATTTTGTTAATTAAAGGCGTTATAAGGGTTATTTTTTAGAAACCTTTATATACTAGTAAATTATAAGTAATATTGTACTTATGAAAAAAAGCTTGTTTAGCTAGTATTTTTTAAAAATATGAAGTCTGAATAAGTTTACACTAATTATTGCATTAGTAATAAGTATAGTTTTTTAAAATAAAATTATGGAGAATGATATTTATGGCAATTCCTGTAGCTCCTATCGGAAGAATCATTAAAGATGCTGGTGCTGAAAGAGTAAGCGAAGACGCTAAAAAAGAATTAAACGCTTACGTAGAAGCACAAGTTGCTAAAATTGCTAAAAAAGCTATTAAATTCGCAGAATTAGCAAAACGTAAAACCGTTAAAGCTGAAGACATCGAATTAGCTATTAGCGAATTATAGACCCAGCTTTTCCGCTCCTTCGGAGCGCAAAACCTGGACCAAAATTCTTATCACTATTATTTAGTGATAAGCATTTTACTTTTTACTGTTTTTTTATATTTTTTTACATTTTTTTCAAGATCTTATTTTCAGATTTATTTTGAGCATTGTTGTTTTTGTTTTTCAAACTTATATTATTTATAGTTTTATCACCATCCAAGGTCTTAAACGATTTATAAGGTATAGTAAACCCGTCATTATTGTGCCAATTGAATATAAGCTCATCATTGTCATTATAATGAGTGCTAAGGACTAATGTGTGGACTTTTCTTCTATATTTAGTGCTCATATAACATGCATAGTCAAAAAATTTTTCCTTATCTTCCTTTCTTATTGCAGTTGAGTGTGCCTCTAAACTAATTATGTCCTCATTGTCCAATTGCCCAAAGAAATCTGCCCTTCTTTCCTTTCCATCATATGTTACGATTTTGGTTGGACATGGTCTCACTATTTTATATGGAAATCCAAATTTTTCAAGAATGGTGTTTATTCCAGGATATAGAAGGCAAAAGTACTTGTCTTTTAGTTTTTTCTAAATCTGTTTTTTCATTATTTTTCATTTTTTCGCCAAGATAATCTATAAATAACCCCAGTTTAAAGTTTATGTTATTTAAATAGATTAGTTTTTTTAAATATTGGATTTTAATTGTTTTTTAATATTTTAACGAAATTAAAATAATTTTTCAAAATGAAATTAATTTATCGAAACATTTAAATATAACAATTGTTATATTATAGTATAGAAAAATATAACAATCGTTATATTTTTTCTAAAGAAGAAATTTTAATCATTTCTAAAATTTCTTTTTTTTTAAAAACATACCCTCCTTAATATGCAATTTTATTGCTATAGACATAGTTTTATCGCTCTTAAAACGCAAATCATAACACACACTAAAAACACGATATGATTAAAATAATGCAATCTCCTAAAAAGTAATTTCTTCTCAAGTCTTTAAATCTCAATCATTTTATTATTTTAATCATATTAATTTCTTTTTTCATTGCTTTTGTATTTCTTTTTTTGCTTTATCTGTTACTTTTTCTATAAGTTCTGATTCTATTCCGATTTTTTCAAGTTCTATTGCAACACTATCTATCCCTTTTTCTCCATATATTCTTTTCATTTGTTTTACTGTGTTTTGTATCATTCCGCCTTCCATTTTCACCAACCTCTCTATTTCATCAAATTCTTCATCCGTATCAGTATATTTGGTAGCTAGAAACAATAATAAATTTTTAATGTCATTTAATTTGTCTCTGTTTACAGTTCTTATCTGATTTGCTAATGTAATGCATTCAACAATCAATTCCTTAGGTGATTTGTCCGATTCCATAAATGGAATCAGCAATAGATCATTAAGTTCCTGGGTTTCATCATCTATTCCACCCTTTTCCAATAGATTTTTTAAATTTTCCAGATGCTCTTCTCCACTGAATTCCTTAAAAGTCTTTAATGGAATTTTATACTTGTTTTCGTTATGCCACTCATCTTCGTATTCGTTATTTTTCTTCTGTACTGTGCTGATGAAGTAGCTGTTTGTTTTCTTTCTGTATTTTATTCTAAGATATGTTGCATAATCTAGAGATTTTTCTATATCCTCTTTTTTGACATATGTTGATTTAAATTCTAGATTTAAGGTTTCCTTTGATTTCAAATCAAATACCAGATCCATTGTTTTGGTTTCATCTCTATAATTTTGATATTCATTTGGAAGAATTTTAACAATTTCCCCAGGTATGCCAAGTACATTCAATAATCGATTTAATCCAGGAATGCTTTGCTTGAAATATTTATCTTCTATTTTGTCTTTATCTCCTGTATTTTTTTCTTCATGCATATAATTTAAAATCCTCCATAAACTAATATTTATGTTTATTTTAAATTTTATCTTATTTAAATACTTTTAATTAGTATTTTAATTATATTTTAATAGTTAAATTGAAATTTACAACTTTTATATAATTTTTTAAAGATTTTAATAAATTATAACAAGAATGAAATAATTTTACAGGTTTACATCAATTTTTGGAATACATTAAGAAGACAGATTTATTAGTCTTCGTTTCTTCAATGACTTTCATTGTATCATCTCTATTTAATTGCTTATTAAAGGATGATTAATTAGTTATATTATGAATTTAATCTTATATAAGATTTGTTCATTGAAAAAAGTGGTTTACTATTTGTAATGGATAGTTTAACAATTATCTGGGCTTTTTAAAGTCATCAAATCATTTGAAAAAATTTAAATAAGCATTTAAAAGAACTATTATTAGGTGATAAAATGAGATTTAAATACTTGTTTTTAGGATTAATGCTTTTGATATTGGCAGGAAGCATGACAGCTATTGCAGCTGCAGATGACTATGAGCCATTAGGTGACTATACCTTTGACATACCAGATGGATATCAAGTGACAGATAAGACTGATGAAATGGTGATAATGCAAGTTGATGAGGATCATCCTATTATTGTTTATAAATTGGATTCAGTAGCTGATGTTGATTCTTTCATCTCACTTTTGGAAACCACTGGATGTAAATTCTCAAGTGAGGATGCTTTCCAAGCTGGAAGCTTTGATGTAACTTCATATGGTTATACTTACTTAGACGCTCAAGGATTTTTCTACATCTGTGATGATGGAAAAGGAACTCCTATTTTAGTTGCTAGTTCAGGACCATCAACTGAAGGTCCTTTGACTGTAGATGATAATCCTGCAAGAATAGTTGTTGATTCATTGGAATAAGTTAATTCTTATTCCCTCTTTTTTTTATTTTTTAGTGTTTTTTTGATGATTGATTAATAGTTATCAAGATTATTAACAGCTTCTTCCTCTTTTCTTGAATATATTATTTTGCATCCCTCATATAATTTTTTTGATAAATTCAAGTTCCACGCATTCATTCTACTATGCCATCTTTTATTTTCAATAAATGTATCCCAATCAATTTCAAGAATTTCTTTTAATTGATAATCTTCATCAAATCTGCATATGATAACATATTCAAATTTTTGTTGATCTTCTTCTTCAGAGCCTTTAGGTTCTAATCCATAAAAAACTCCAGTTAAATTAGTACTTGTAGATTTTATACTGTATCGTTCACCATTTATGCTTATTGCATCTATATTTTGTGTTCCAATAGGAGCAGCTTGAAGTTTTGGTAAACCTAGAGTGTTATTATAGTATTGAATTGATAAATATTCACCTAATTCTCCAATAACATTTTTTGTTCTTATAATTTTTCTTTCTTTTAATTCTTTAATAGATGCGCTATATAGTTCAATAATTTCTTCTGTACTCATATTTTTCAAATCAGCATTCATCATACCATTCCATTAAAAGTTTACTATATAAAACTATATCTGAAATAATATTAATCTTTTTTGAGAGTTTTTTAAGAATATATGAACACTAGTAGTATCATGTCATTTTTTTAAATATGGTAAACTATTTAGAAATTTTTATTATTAATAACACTTGATATATTATATAAGGTAATTATTGAAATCATATAAAAAATATAGGGGAATTTAAAGTGTTTCAATTAAAATACAATACAGAAATAATAATTAGTGGAATTCCAATACAATGGATTCCTAAAATTGAATTATACTATCCTGATTTGCCACAATTTCCAATAATGTACATACACACACAGATAAATGGCAATCGCCTTGTTGCCTGTCCTGTATCAGTCAGCTATGAAATTATACAAGATAGATGCAAAGCTAAATTTCTAGTATTTTCTAATCTTGAACCTACTACAGAAATAGTAGATAAAATCAAAGATGAAATTGAAAATAGAATCGGATTCAGCAATCCAATCAACAAACAAACTATAATAGATTGTTGTAAAGGTAAGTCAGAATATATCAACATATTGACCGATTTATGGCAATACATTGAAAAATCGTATGGTTCATTAATACCATATGGTCGCTTTTATGAAGAAGTGTTTTCAATTCCACGATTTGTTGCAGCATGGCAGCCCAAAACTGGTCGGCAAAGTGAAATGAGAATGCTGTATAATTTTATGAGTAATTTTGGTGAAGAAGTATCTCTCCCCTCTGATTGGGATCACCTAGAATATTACATAATCCCCTCATATACAGATGTAATAAATAATGATTTTTCGGAGTTTCCTAGATTTCAGAAACTATATTCTGCTATGAAAAAACTTTTTGATTTGGATTTTTCAAATTCAATAACTATTGATACTGTCACGTTCAAAGTTATGCCTAAAGCTTGGAAACAGAACAAAGATGACTTCATAAAAAATGTGTCTGGTAAATATTATTCAGATGGGAAACTTACTGAAGCTGACAAATACTATTCAGAAATATTGGTTGATGCATTTAATCGTCATGCTTGGCGGGCAGCATATTTCATCAGTGCATTCATGAATATAGAAAACAGTGATTACAGGACATGGAGCAAAAACTTCTTTAATACTTTTTATGCAAATGGTTCTAAGCTTAAAGGCTATTCCGAAAAGGTAGTTGCTTGTTTCTTACAGCAGGGTTTTGCAAATGAAGAAATTATTCCTGTAGATACATGGATAGAAACATTTTATATGTTTCCACTTGGAATAAGCGATAGGTCAGACTTTTTTAATAGTTTTGATAGTTTAGGGAAATTAGAACGTGTTATATGGCTTGCAAGTCAATCTAATAAAACAAACATGAAAAATTTTTTTGATATTCTGTGGTGTCAAAGATATGGAACTATCGGAAATGGAGAACTACGGGGGGTAAATCCTCTTGCTTGTAGTCTTTGTAGTCTAAGTGCCACTTGTGTTGGACTATCAAAAATCAAAAATGAGGATGTTTTAATAAGCAATACATTAACCTTTGAAACCTTTGATACTATTCCTTCTAGTACACTGGATAGCATTTCTTTCATTTGCTTATTAGAAGATGATGTTCCAAAGAAACTATATGCAAAATCGGCCCAAGATTGGTATCTCAATGATGAATTTAGTGGCTATTTAAAAACTAAGGATGATAGTTTTCCAAAATCTTTAGTAGACAAGGAAATCATAACAGTTGAAGAATTTATTAAAAATAACCAAAGGAGGGAAAAACAAAATGACACCTAAAGAAAAGATTATTGACTTATTTAGAACAAATGTTAAAGGAAAAACTCCAAATGTTGATGGAAAAAATGAACGCCATGATGGAAAGAAAGGGCATTGGCTAGAAGAACAATTCGGAATAACTGCAAATGCAGATAATGAAGCTGATTTATGGGGGTATGAGTTAAAAAACGAAACTTCTTCTAAAACAACATTTGGTGATTGGTCTGCAAATGTCTATGTCTTTACTACTCCTAGGTATGCGTCACTTTTCGCTGGAAAAGCTAAATTTGAAAAACAAAATAGCTTTGTGAAAATCTTTGGTAAACCAAACGAAGCAAAAGGAGGACGTTACTCTTGGTCTGGATCTCCTTGCCCTAAAATAGATTCTTATAATGACTTTGGTCAAATCCTATTAATAGAATCTAATAAAGATATTGTTGCTCTTTATTCATATTCACAAGATAAAAGAACAGACAAGGCGGATATTGTTCCTAAAGAATTACAAATAGACAACTTAGAAATAGCTAGATGGTATGGAGAACATTCCCCTACCCCCAAAAGAACGGATAAATGCCTTAAAGCAAAACTTGAAGATAAGTTTAATGATAAAGGCTGGTTTACATGTAAAACAAACGAAAGAGGAGAATATGATAAAATATGCTTTGGCAAACCTGTGAATTATGATGAATGGATTCTTTTAGTTAGGAAAGGTATCGTATTCTTCGACAGTGGCATGTATGAAGGCAATAAAAGACCTTACTCTCAATGGAGAGCAAATAATGATTTTTGGGACAGTTTAATTACTGAAACATACGAATAAACAATAAGCAGATGTAGAATTGGTCATATCTACATCCTTGCATTTTTTTTTAATGAACATAAACATGATTAGATTCATTACTATAAAATATTATATTCCCCAAGATAATCAAGCATTGCAATAGCTACAGCTTCAATTACTGGAATACAAACGGAATTACCAAATTGTTTATATGATTGGGCATTTGAAACAGGAATGATGAAGTCATCTGTGAACCCTTGTAATCTTGCACATTCTCTTGGAGTTAACATTCTCGGATTTTTTCCTGATTGTTCTATAAGTGCCTCGCTCCCATCCTTATAGTACCTAGCACTTATTGTACTAGTATATTTGCTATCTTTATTGAACAGGGCAAATCCAAATCCATTTCCTTTCTTTTTATGTTTCTTTTTTCGTGTCTGATGTCCTTCCCAAAGTTTGTCAGAAATTGTAAATCTCTCTCCAACTTCTTCTTCTAATATATCTCCTACGCAAACTTCCTCATCTATTTTTCCAACCGGATATACAAATTCTTTAATATTCTTTGGCAAATAATCTTTGTTAAAACCTACAATTATTATTCTTTCTCTGTTTTGAGGCAAACCAAAGTGATAGCCATTCAAAATTTGAGGGTCTGGGACATAATAATTTAACTCATCCAATACAGATAAAATTACTTTCATTGTATTTCCCTTATCGTGTCCTCTTAACTGCTTTACATTTTCTAACATGAATGCCTTTGGTCTTTTTTCTTTAAGTATTCTCGCAATATCAAAAAAAAGAGTTCCTCTTGTATCTTCAAAGCCCTTATGAAGTCCCGCCTGTGAAAAGGGCTGACAAGGAAATCCTGCAAGCAATATATCATGATCAGGAATGTCTTTTTCATCAACAAGAGTTATATCCCCATCTGGAATCTCTCCGTAATTAATACGATAGGTTGTTTGGGCAAACTTATCCCATTCAGAAGAATACACATTATATCCCCCATGTTTTTGAAAGGCTTGACGTATACCGCCAATTCCTGCAAATAAGTCAATTTGCTTAAATCTGCACTCTTCAATTGGCCTATTTTTAAATAAGGGCTCTGTAGGAAAATTCATTATTTTGTCATATATTTCATCAGGGACATCAATTTTTCCGGTTTCCCATTCTTTCAACATTTTTTCTTGTTCTTTAGTAAAATATAAGGCATCTGAAAATTCTTTCCTCCTTATTCCTAACTTTTCTCTAACTGTAAGAATATCTTCTGCCCTACTCATTATTAAACCACCTATCTAGACCCACCTTATTATTTGGGATATTAATAAACCATTGCCTAAAAATAGCTTCAAGAACTGGAACAACAATACTGTTTCCAGATTGTTTATAAAGACTTGTTTGACTTATTAATTGGCTTGCTTTGTCGATATCTTCCTCATCAACGCCCATTAATCTCCATGTTTCTCTTGGAGTAAGCCTTCTAGGTACATATTGACCATCTTCATTAACCTTATCAGTTACAAGTTGTCTCCTATTCTTTTCTAAAAAATTTTGAAGTGTAGTACCTTTCCAATAATTAGAATCCAAACAAAAACTATATTCTTGACTAATAGGCTTATTTAAAACTTGGTTATTTTTTAGATAAAATCTTTCATCTACATCTTTTTCGAGAATATCATCAAGTTTAAACTTCAATTCTACAGGTTCAGGGAAAACAAAATTTCTTTTGCCCCCAAGTTCGCTAATACAAAAAACTCTTTCTCTGTTTTGAGGAACACCATAATCTCTAGCATTTAAAACAGCCCAGCTGTTTTTATAACCTAAACTTTCAAGATAATCTAAAAATTTCAAAAAATTATCTTTATGCCTTTTTCCAACAAGATTTTTAACGTTTTCCATCATCAAATATTTAGGTTTTTTAGTTTCAATTATGTTACAACAATCCCAGAGTAGTGAGGATCTTGTACCTGAATCCTTATTAAATCCACACTGATTCCCTGCTATAGAAATATCCTGGCAAGGAAATGAGTATGTAAATAAATCAAAATCTGGAAGTGTTGTTGGATTTATTATTTGTATATCACCATAATTATTAATCAATTTATTCGCTAAGTACATGTCTTTTAATTTTGATGATTGAAGCTTTTTGGCTCTATTTTCAAAAGTTTTGTAATTTAAAGGAACATTAATTTTTTCTAAATAAGAAATCATCTCGTCTTTGTCTTCATGTACGTAGTCATCAATATGTTCTCTCTTCTCCAAGAAATCACTATGAATTGCTGCGTATGATAGAATAACATCACCATCTATCTCTGAGATGCCAACTACCTCAAATTCAATACCAATGTTACGCAATGCCATTCTTTGACTTCCATAACCTGCAAACGCTTCAAAGACTCTTAACATGTTTTTTCTCCATTTAAAAGTGAAATTAACTTTTTTAAAAAATTTACTCTATTACCAAAAAAATCATTGTTATATCAATCTATGTTTTTGATTACATATAATATTATATAAAATGACATTATTAAAATAAGTGAGAGCAATTGCAAACAAAAATTTTAAAATGAAAAAGTATGTATCTAAAAGATATTATAATAATTAATTCATTTGATAAATATTGGTTTTAATGTCAGATTAGTAAGTTTTTTTTAGATAGGATTTCTGCAAGAACAGATGTTTCATCATTATTTGAAAGTGGGTTGAGATTAAAATATTTTTTTTAAATATATTTAATAATTTATTTATCTAAAAAACTTAATCCATCATTCTTTATTTGTGAAAAAGGAAGTATGGGTATAGGTGTTTCCTTTAAATAAATTACAGGTAACTCTTGGGACACAATAAAAAATGAAAAAACTTTATAATCTTTTAAATCATGACCAATTTTATTGCCTAATTTATCTAGATTATTTTTTATCCAAATCTCCCTTCTTTGGTGTTTTTTTATCCATTCTTTATTATCGAAAAATTTTTCTATTTCATGAAAGATTTCACGGGGATTTCGTGCACCTTCAATATCTTTGCATTCAATTGACAATAAATGTTTTTTATTGTTATCTAACAATAAAATATCAATATCTCCATATTTTGGCTCAATTTTTACTATTTTATCTATCTTTACATTTTGTTTTAAATAGAATTTTTCAGAAGTATCCAAATTATCTTCAAACCATTTAAAAACTCTTTCATTAAATTCTTTTCCTTTTATATCACTCATTTTACCAATAAATTTTTTAAATTTTTTTGAAGAATTATCTGTTTTATATAATCCTTTGTAAATTAAATGCAGTAAATTTAAAATAGAATGATAAACATTTCTAAAACCATAAATCACTGTTTCATCATTATCATTTTTAATAATTAATGGTTTTAAATGATAGGATAAAGGTCTTCTAAAAACCCAAGGGTGAATATCATTTTCGCAGTAATCTTCTGGTGGAATATCCCATTTAGGGCGATGCTTTAATGAAAAATTTTCTATTGCTTGTTCTGATTTATCTGACTCCCAGTTTAGCTCTTTTTTCAGAATATTTATTAACTTAGATTTTGAAATAAAAACTATGTCTTTTTCATAGTCTACACCTAAACTTATCAGTACTGAAATAAACTCAGCATAATCTGTTAAATTGATGCCAAATTCTGATTCAAATGCTTCTTCTTCATCAATACTGGGTCTTTCTCCACCATCATTTTCATGAAAAATATTTACAGATAAATTATTCATATGTTCTAATGTTCGGTTAGTTCTAAAAGTATCAAGAATATCGTCTAAATTAGTTTTAGTTCCAAAACGACCGGATTCTAATGGTGTAATTTCAAAATCCACATGTTCAGATTTTATATAGTCACTGCTAAATGCCCAGTCTATATAATTACAGGATAATGCCATTAAATGGTCAAAGCTTTCCTTTGATATTTTTATTTTGCTATTAGATTTTTGTTCTGCAGATAAAATTTCTATTAAAAACCTTGTTGGCAATCCCATTTTATCTAATTCATGCTCCTCATAGACAATTTCTTCCAAAATGCTTGAGTCGTTATCATAATTATTAAAATAGTATACATTATTAAATGATGATCTAGCAAATAGAATATTTTCATAATTTAAAATTAACTTTTGGATAAGATCATCCCAATCATATTTCACAATTTCTTTTTTAATACAATCTAGGTAATATCCAACAATTCTGTGGCTTAGCTCGATAGATTGGTCTTTAGTTAACTTCTGATTATAATCATACTCGCATTGGACTTTATTTACTAAGCCATCCATTGCTGATTGGACATTATGCTCTTGCAATAATCTTATTTGATTTTTTACAGGAATATTATTGATGTCTTCAGAAGTATAAATTAACATGTGTTTCTTTAAGTCGGAATGTGATTTTTCATCGATAATTTCACGTCTGCGTTCTTCTGTTAATGTATTTTCTAAACTATTTTTTTCTAATAACTTTCCAATTAGTTTTAAAATTTCATCCATTAAAAGCAGGTCTGCTTCATTATTTTTCTGATTTGCTATAGGTATCAAATATTTACTAATTTTAAAATTAATTTCTACTTCAGATATATTGCTTGAAATAATTAAATTTTCTTTAATGTTATTTGTTATTTTAATATTCAAATCTAAATCCTTATCTTCTTCAAGGCTAAATGAAATTAAAATAGGGCTGCCATTTAATGGTTTAAAATCTTTATAAAGTTCATCACTAAACTGCCAAATCCAAAAACCTATAGCTTTAGCAATAAATGTTTCAAGGTCTTTTTCAAATTTAATCCAAATATTTTGATTAATTAATTTGATTAAAAATAAATGATGGTTTGCAGCGTACATAAAATCATTAATTTTGTTAACAAAAATCGGAACATCATTATAAATTTCTAAGTGAGGATCTTTATCTTTAATTGCTTTTTTTCTTAATTTTTTTGTATATTCTGATGTTTCTTCAAAAGGTAACAAGAGCACATTCATTTTTTCATCAGTAACATAAAATGAATGATTTTTTTCAATATAAAAACTGAATTTATCTAAAAAACCAATCCCTTCAATATTCTTGTTTTCTAATAGTTTTGCAAATTTAAAAAGAGTCAAACTATCATAGTGGCCCGAATTAACGAGTATTTCAAATTCTTCGCAATTAATTAATAATACATTATTATAATTTGGTATTTCCGTATAATGCAGTCGTCCAGTCATACCCATAAATAAAATTATAAGAATATCATTAATTGATTCATCGGAGTACAAATTATTTATAACAAAGTCTAGCCTATTTTTTAGAATAGGATTATATTCTAAGTCAATTCTTTCACAGGGCCCATTTTTACCATAATCCTTTAAATTATCGTTAACGAGAATACAATAAGCTAACTTATCAGTATCAATTTTAAAAACTTTATCTTTAAATATTGTATTTTCCCATTCAGGCAATTCATCATCAAAATCTTCAAAATGAAATTTATTTTTTAAATTAAATAAAATATTAGACCACAAATCTTGCTGATATTTTTTTATAAAATTCTCTTCTTCATTAAATTTTAAAAGAGATGATAATAGATTATGTCTAAGAGAAATGGGCAGTAGTCTAGGAAATATTATATATATGTTCTTAATTTTTATTAAAGGTGATATCAATAATGGATTTTTATCTGAAAATTCGGAATACATATTCATCTTTAAAAAGTCTTGGAATATGTTTTTTTTCAAATTTTCTTTAAATTCTTTTTCAACTGATAGAACACTATTAAAATTATCATTACCCACCTCAATAATAAAATCATCAGCTATGTGTTCATTAATATTGAAATACTCCATAAAACCTTTCAATTCATTGTCATTGAGTGTGAGACTATTTTTAAGGTAATTTAATTCATTAATGTTTGGGAAAAATATTTCCTGCCTAAATCTATTATCAAAAACTTCATAACGTTCATGGCCTGATTTTTTAGCAATATAATCACTTAAGTGCAGGATAAACATTGAAGTTGGATAGAAATAATGCATATAGTCATCAGAAAAACTTGAAGAGTTTAAATGAATACAATTGAGTATTTTTTGTAATACATAATAGTCAGAAGTAGCAGGCCCATTAAATATAACATTATTTTTAAAGAATAATATATTATTTGTAAATAAAGTATCTAAAGAATCTTCTAACAGACCTATCGGTCCTTTTGAAGGAAGATATTTTAAAAATAATTCGTTTAAATCTTGAATTGTGATTATTTCATCCCCACAATTATTATTGGAACATGCTATTTGAGTTGCTATTTCAAGTCGAATATATTGGCACTGATTTTCAGGACATATTGATAATGCTGCTAAAGTTTTAATTAAATCTTCCTGCTCATATTTTGAAAATTCTTCTTTTAATCTTTTTAAAGCATCATTGGGAAGATTTCTTAAATAATTATCCTTCTTTAAGCAACAATTTTTATATTTCTTTCCACTTCCACAAGGACAGGGTTTATTTCTACCAATTTTTGTCATATTGCACACCATGGGGAATATTATTGAATACTGTAATAAACTATTAGGGTTACATTTCATTTAAACTTTTTTAGAGTGTCTAAACATTATTTGTTTATTTAATTATGGATAATAAGAATTTTTAATCCATTGTTTTTCTTCTTGAACAATTTTTTTAAAGATAAGAAATTTTGAGATACCTATATTATTATTCTGAATATTCTTCTAAAAACTTTTTAGATGGGGTTTCACCTTGGCGAGTTTTAAAACATCTATGACCTATTCAGCGAACTCCTTATAATAGCAGTAAATAAAATAATCAAACAAGGTATTTACAGGGACTACATTGAAGTTGATGAGACAACAAATTCCTGAGGAAAAATCAACATAACAGAATCAATTAATGAACTCAGTTTCATAACAAAAAACTCAACTGCACATACGATGAGTTTTCTCTGAATTCTCACTTAAATAAAATAATAAAGACCACCTTAACTATACTTTTAAAGGCACCTATCTCCAAGGAAAAGAGAATGCCTATAAAAAATATTCTTTTATACCTTCGTGATGTAGATACACTAGATACAAATTCTATAAATTGCCAAATTCGCTATGATAGAAATAATCAGATTATAGGATATATTGGCATTTCTGTCTTGTATTATGGAAACAAGGAAAAGTCATCAAACAATTATTGAGAACTAAATATTCCAAATCCCCAAAAATATTTATTAAATTTAAAAAACAAATAATAAATATGGAAACTGAACCGATATACATAAAAGAAGTTTATTATAAGAGAATTAGGCAGATACTAACAAAAAGGTTATTTTATCTTCCTTTAGTTTATCTTCTAGTCAACATTGGATTTATACTTTCATTATTTTTTCCTAAAGATTTGCATTTAAATATATATGTATATCCACTGATATTTCTTGTATTGCCATATTCATGTTTCTTTTTACAAAGGATTCATGCAAACTTTTTTCAGAAAAAAGATGACAACTTCAATGAAAAATTTTTTAAAATTTATTTTATAATAGGATATTCGGTGATGATTTTTTTACCAGTATTAATAAGTTTTTACACATTTATTTGTTTTAAAAATGACTTAACTTTTAACTACTTCATAATATTTATTTCATATTCATTTGTAACTTCATTAATATTCAATAATATCTTAAAATATAGATTACTAATTGAATATCCTGAAAATGTTAATGAATTAATATTAAAAATTTTGCTACTTCTTGGAATAGTAATATCCGTTTTCATTATGAGTTCTCCTCAGATAATCATTACAATAACAAATATGCTTAATTTAAATTTATCGGAAATTGGGACTTTAACTAATATTGCAATTGCAGTTGTGGTTTTATGTGCAACATTATCTGCATTATCTTTTACATATTGTAGCACATTAAAAAATAATAATGGTTATTATGAAATGAAAAAAAATGGTGAGGGCTATTTTATTTCTACAATTCTTTCAATGATATTGTTAATATTGATTTATATTTCTTCTTTAATGAGTCATGTAATTAATTTAACTAATTTATTTAGATTAAACTTAATTGAGTATTTTTTTATTAATATTTACTCAATTTCATTGATATTTTCAGTTAGTTTAGTAGTTTATGTAATTTATTATATGATTACTTCAAGTTTTTCTACATTAAAAATCCTTGGATTTATCAAGTAATAAGTTAACCTCACATTTGTGTCTCAATACGTAACCATATTCCCATCAATTAATGAACGGCCTCATAAACAAAAAACTCAACTGCACATACGATGAGTTTTCCGTAAATAGTCAATTAAATAAAATCATAAAAACCACATTAACTATACTTTTAAAAGCAACTATAACTAAAATACAAAGACGTGGTATAAAAAACATTCTTTTATACTTCCGCGATGTGGATACTTTAGATACAAATTCAATTAATTGGGAAATTCGCTATGATAGGAACAATCAGGATTACAGAATGATCATCGGCATCTGCTATCTTACTCTTAAGGGATTGTTGCAGTCTGATGCCAAAGGCGATAAGAAACTTATGGAATTCTTTGATGATATGAGAATGAGTCGATTGTATGAAAAATTCATCTTAAACTACTATCGAAAGGAACACAGTTACCTTAAGGCATATTCTTCTCAAATAGAATGGCAGTTGGATGATGATTTTGATGATTTGCTTCCTAAGATGCAGACAGACATCACCTTGGAATATGAAAACAGGATATTGATTATAGATGCCAAATACTATTCAAAAACCACTCAAAGCTATTTTGATGCAAGAACAATTCATTCACATAACCTCTACCAGATATTCACTTATGTTAAAAACAAGGAGATTGAAGTTGAGGGTGGAGTCTCTGGCATGCTGCTTTATGCAAGAACAAGAGAGGAAGTGCAGCTGGGTCATGATTATCTTATGAGCGGAAATAGGATAAGCGTCAAGACTCTTGACTTGAATCAGGATTTTGATGTGATTAAAAAACAGTTGGATAATATTGTTGAAGTGTATTTAAAAGTTTGATTTTTAAAAACAGTTATAATATTATAATCATTTCGTAATTTTGGAAATTATTTAAAAAAAATAGTTTATTGTAATTCAAGTTGATTGAATATCTTTTCCATATGTTCAATGGCTTCATCAACATCTTGGGAATTTATATCACAAAAAGGATTATAATCTGCCCTATTTCTTAAAGAGGCTAATTTACTTAATTCTTTTTGAGTTGTTTTTTGTCCAAAGCGATATAGGGCTTTTCTTACTTGCTTATGTTCTCCCATTTTTTCCTCATCTTTTTCAAAGTCCCATGGTGCTTTTGGCTTGAAATTTTTAACATCTTCCAGCCATAATTCACAATAAAGGAGTGAACTATAATATGCACGATTGACTATTGTTGCATTAACACACCATTCATCACAGTTTTTAGGGAGAATCTGTTCCTTCATCATCAAAAGGTTCAAGGTTAAGAGATATAATTGCCATTGGGGGTATAATTCAATATTCATTCAATCACCTCTTAAAAAAAGATAAATGCATTTTCGCTGAATTCATCGATTCCATTGTCCTCTGAGAATTTTATCATATGATTATATATTTCATCATGTGCGGAATTTAGAATCTCTTTGCTGGTTCCATTCAGATTATTGAAATGATAGATATAATCTACAGTATCAATGTCCCGCTCTTCCTTGATGACAAAATCACCTAAAAAATCGTATTTTTCAGTGAATTTTTTTAATTCTTCTGTGTACATTTTTTTCGGTGTTTCCATTCTCATTCTGAATCTATCTATTTTTTGCATATTACTTTCACCTCCATTTGTTTTTTAAAAATAATTTGTATATGGTATTATATAAAGCTTATCTAAAATTTAAGGTCAATATTCTTGCC
>NZ_JAEDCO010000026.1:0-20000 GCF_016294135.1 Methanobrevibacter ruminantium | reverse complement strand
TGAGAAAATCTATAACTCTTTAGATGAATTTGATGAAAATATGGGATATTTCACTATTGTAGTTGTAAAGTAATTCACTCATTAGTTTTTTGGAGATGTATTATGGCAGAAAAACGTTTGGTTAATCAAAAATTATTGCGTTGTGGCTATACAACAGGAACATGTGCGGCGGCAGCTTCTAAGGCAGCAGTAGCAATGCTCTTTAAACAGGAATCAATGGATTCTGTAGCAATCACAACACCTAATCAAACTGATCTCATAATTGATGTTTTAAACCCTCAGTTTAATGAAAATGTTGCAAGCTGTTCTATTGAAAAGGATAGTGGTGATGACCCTGACATTACTAATGGAATATTGGTATCTTCCAAAGTGACGTTATTGCCAGATTCTTCAGAAATTATTATTGAAGGTGGAAAAGGAGTTGGAAAAGTAACTAAAGGGGGGCTAGATCAACCAGTTGGTATGTCTGCTATTAACTCTGTTCCTCGAAAAATGATAAAGGATTCATTAAATGAATTGGCGTTGCAATATAATTATAAGGGTGGCTTTCATGTTTTAATTTCTGTACCGAAGGGTGAAGAAATAGCAAAGAAAACTTTCAACCCTGAATTAGGCATAGTTGGAGGTATCTCAATATTGGGTACAACAGGTATTGTTGAACCAATGAGCGCCAAAGCATTAGCTGATTCAATTAAAGTTGAGATAAGTGTAATTGCTGCAGAAAGCAATGAGTCAATTCTAATATTTTTAGGCAATTTTGGTAAAAAATTCACTGAAGAGGATTTGAACTTATCTCCAAAACCTGGAATAATGTGCAGTAATTTCATTGATGTAGCTTTGGATAGCTCTGTTGAATTCGGTTTTAAAAATATCCTCATAGTAGGGCATATAGGTAAATTAGTAAAATTAGGTATTGGAATGTTCAATACCCATTCTCATAATGGTGATGGGAGGATAGAAACACTATTGTCTTGTGCATTGGAGGCCGGTGCCAATATTGAAATCTTGAATGAGATTCAAAAATGTGTAACTACAAATGCTGTATTGGATATCCTGTATGAAAATGACTTATTGGAAAAAACTATGGAAGTCTTAAATGATAGAATACAGCATAACGTTGATAGAAGAGTTCCAGATGACATCAATATAGGATTCATATGCTTTGCCAATACTGGAGAGTATTCTGGAGTTTTATTTGAAAGTGAAAATGCAGATGATCTTAAAGAATTATGGAAAAATTGAAAAAAGTATTATGTAAATTTATGTTATTTTGATTATTATTTTATATTATGGAGGAATTAATAATGATTCATTTTGTTGGAGCAGGAAGTGGAGCTGTTGATTTAATAACTATAAGAGGATCAGAACTCCTAAAAGAAGCGGATGTAATAATATATGCAGGTTCATTAGTCAATCCTGATTTATTAAATTATGCTAAGGATTCATGTGAAATTTATGACAGTGCTAAAATGACTTTAGATGAAGTCTTGGAAAAGATGTTTGAAGCTGAGAAGGAAAATAAGATGACTGTCCGTTTACACACAGGAGATTCAAGTATTTATGGTGCAATTCGTGAACAGATGGACCGCTTGGATGAAGAAGGAATTTCATATGATGTATGTCCTGGTGTTTCAAGTTTCTGTGGTGCAGCAGCTGCATTGAAAGCGGAATATACCTTGCCAGATGTAAGCCAAAGCGTAATTATCACTCGTATGGCTGGAAGAACTCCAGTTCCTGAAAAGGAAAGCATTGCATCATTTGCTGAACATGGGGCAACTATGGTTATTTTCTTAAGCACAGGACTCCTTAAGGATTTATCTAAAGAGCTTGTAAAAGGAAAATACACTGAAGACACTCCTGCAGCAATAGTTTATAAGGCAACCTGGCCAGATGAAAAGGTTATGAGATGTACCGTTGGAACATTATATGAAACTGCAAAGGAAAACAACATTACAAAAACAGCTTTAATAATTGTCGGGGATGTTTTAGATAGTGAATATTCCTTGTCACGTCTTTATGCGGATGATTTTTCAACTGAGTTCAGACAAGCTAAGAAATAAATTTGATGTATTTTCAAGCAACTATGCTTGAATTTGTGAGGTTAAGAATGAAAGTATCAATTATTGCATTTACAGATAATGGTATGGAAATTGCCTATAAATTATCTAATTCATTATCTGAAGCTAATGATGTGGATTTTACTCGTTGTGGAAAAGGTGCTTTGTCAACTTGGACAGAGGAACATTTTTCAAATACTGATGCTCTTATCTTTATAGGGGCAATAGGAATAGCATTGAGGGCAATTGCTCCCTACATTAAAACCAAAACAAAAGATCCTGCAGTTGTTGTTGTGGATGAATTAGGACAGTTTTCTATACCAATTCTTTCTGGACACATTGGAGGGGCTAATGAATTGGCGTTAAAGATATCTGAAATATTAAATGCAATTCCAGTAATCACAACTGCTACTGATATCAATAATGTATTCGCAGTGGACACTTGGGCAAAAAGTCAAGGATTGCGAATATTAAATCCAGAATGCATCAAATTGGTTTCATCTAAATTACTAAAGGGAGAATCCGTACATATCAAATCGGATTATGCGATTCATGGAAATCTGCCTAAAAATGTTTATTTTAATGATTTAGAAGATTTTAATGAGGATATTTATGATGGGTATGATGTTATAATCACTCATAAAATTCTAGAAAATGAAAGTAGGAATGATACATTATTATTAGTCCCACAAATCATTACAGTTGGTATAGGATGTAGAAAAGAAATAAGCTTTGGAGCGATAGAAAGCTCCATTTTAAATATCTTGAAAAGCGAAAATTATCATATTTTAGCTTTAAAAGCTATAGCAAGCATTGATAAAAAGGCTAATGAAAAAGGAATCTTAGAATTTGCTAAAAAATATGATTTGCCCTTTAATACTTATAGTGCAGATGAACTTAACAGTCTTGAAGGGGACTTTACAAAGTCCGATTTTGTTAAAAGTGTTGTAGAAGTGGATAATGTATGTGAACGTTCTGCAATTATGGAAAGCAATGGGAAATTGATTAGAAGAAAGGACACTTGTGACGGTGCAGGTGTGACTGTTGCTTTAGCAATAAATGACCCAAATATCTCTTGGGAGAAATAAATTATAATAATTATCTATTCATTAAGTAAATTAGGAAAAAATTTAAAATAATAAGGTGTCTATTGGAGGAAAGAATTTATGAAATGTGTATCTGTAGTAGGTATTGGTCCTGGAAATGAGATATACCTTAGCATTGCTGCTAAAGAGACTCTTGAAGATTCAGATTTAATTGTAGGTTATAAAAAGTATGTGGAACTTGTAGAAGAGTATTTGCCTGAAAAAGAGTATTTGTACACTGGAATGAGAAAAGAGGTGGATCGCTGTAAGATGGCATTGGAAAAAGCTGCAGAAGGAAATGCAGTGTCTGTAGTCTGCAGTGGAGATGCTGGTGTATATGGTATGGCAGGATTGGTTTATGAACTCTCAGTTGACTATCCTGATGTAGAAGTCGATATTGTTCCAGGCATAAGTGCTGTTTTAAGTGGATCTGCAGTTTTAGGAGCTCCAATAGGTCATGACTTTGCTGTAATCAGCTTATCAGATTTATTAACTCCTTGGGAATTGATTGAAAAACGATTGGCATTAGCTGGTGAAGGGGATTTCTGTATTTGTCTTTATAATCCTTCAAGTCATAAAAGAAAGGATTACTTGAAAAAGGCATGTGAAATATTATTGAAATTCAAAGGTAAAGACACTATTTGTGGATATGTTAGAAACATCGGAAGAGATGGTGAAGAATATCATATCACTAACCTTTTGGAGCTTAAGGACACTGAAGTGGATATGTTTACCACTGTTTTCATTGGAAATGCCAATACAAAAGTCATTGATGATAAAATGGTAACACCTAGAGGCTATAAAGGTGTATAACTATAAATGGTATAATAATTATTATATTAATTAATAAGTTCTCTTAATTAGAGGTGTGGATATGCACAAAATTGTTTTATTTGGAGGAACTACTGAAGGACGTTTATTAACTGAATTCTTATCTCAAAATAAGATTCCTGCTATAGTTTGTGTTGCTACAGAATACGGAGAGAAAGTATTGGAATATGAGCCTCCTGTCATTGTTCAGCCTAAAAGATTAAAACCTGGTCCTATGAGAAAACTATTTGAAGAAGAGAAGACCAAATTTGTTTTTGATGCTACACATCCTTATGCAACAGAAATCAGCAAACACATTAAGGAAATTTGTGAGGAACAGGGCATTGAATACATTAGAGTCTTAAGAGAATCAATTGAGATTGAGGATGCTACTGAAGTATCCAGTATGGAAGAATTAATTGATTATCTAAACACTACTGAAGGATTGATCTTTTCTTCAATGGGAGCAAAAGAGGCTCTCGCATTAACAGATGTGGAAAACTTCCAGGAAAGAGTTTATTTAAGAATGTTGCCTTCACCTGAAGGAATGAAGCAATGCCTTGATTTAGGTTATCCTATGAAAAACCTTTGTGGCATGCAAGGTCCTTTTTCTAAGGAATTCAATATGGCTCAATTCAAGGAAATTGGTGCAGACATACTTGTGACTAAGGATTCTGGTAATGTTGGAGGTTTTTTAGAAAAGACAGATGCTGCAAAGGAATGTGGGATGGAAGTTGTTGTATTATCCCGATTGGTTAAAGAAGAAGGAATAAGTGTAGAAGAAGCTAAAGACACCATTAGGAGTAAATGCTTATGAAGGAAATCAATATTATTGGAATGGGGATGAGTGAAAAGACACTCACTGCTGAAGCTTTAGAGTTGATTATTGAAGCGGATATTTTAATAGGGGCTAAAAGATTAATCAATGAGTTTTCTCATATGAATAAACTTAGTTATAATGCTTATTTATCTAATGACATACTCGAAATAATGGAAAAGACAGATGCAGAAAAAATAGCTATCCTAGTTTCTGGAGATGTTGGATTTTATAGTGCAGCTGAGAAATTAGTGGATGTCTTAAATGATTATGGTCCTAATTTAGTTTCTGGAATATCCTCTGTATCATACTTTTTTGCAAAATGCAGTCTTCCTTGGAAAGATGCAAATTTAATAAGCTGTCATGGGATTGATACCAATATTGTTTCATCAGTTCGCAGAAATAGGTACACTTTTGCTTTAACCGGTAAAAATATTCCTGAGTTGCAGAAAGAATTGGTTAAGTATGGATTCAGTGATTTGAAGGTTTGGATTGGTGAGAACTTAGGCTCAGATGATGAGTCTATTCAAGAATCCAAAATATCTGATTTAGATGGAATGGAATTCAGTTCTCTAACTGTTTTGATTATAGAAAACCCTGATTTTGACTCAAGAATCAGAACAGGAATTCCGGATGAGGAATTCATTAGAGGAAAAGTCCCAATGACAAAGTCAGAAGTTCGGGCTGTATGCTTATCAAAATTATCATTGTCTCCAACTGACATAGCATATGATATTGGCTGTGGAACAGGTTCTGTAACAATTGAAATGGCATTTTCTGCATATGAAGGAAAGGTTTATGCCTTTGATAAGAATGAAGATGCAATTGCATTATTGGAGCAAAATTGTCAGAAATTCCACTTGGATAATGTAGATGGTATCTGTGGATTGGCACCAGAATGCCTAAAGGATTTGCCTGTTCCTGATGTTGCTTTCATTGGAGGAAGCTCTGGAAATATGGATGAAATTGTCAGTTATCTTCATGGAATTAATGATAAAATGAGATTTGTCATAACTGCGGTGACTCTTGAAAATGCTATGGCTGGTTTGGACTCATTAAAGAATGTTGGAATAAGCGGGGACATTGTTCAAGTTGCAGTTTCAAAAGGCAAGCAAATCGGTGATTTGCATATGCTAATGGCCCAGAATCCAATATTCATTATTAGTGGAAGTGGTGCTCGTGAATAGAATATTGATTTCAGGAACCAACAGTAACTGTGGTAAGACAACCATCACTATGGCTTTGCTTGCTGCATTCCAAAACAGAGGTTTGGAAATCGCTTCCTTTAAGTCAGGTCCTGATTATATTGACCCAATGTTTCATCGTAAGGTCTTTAATGTAGAGACCCATAATTTGGATCCTTACTTTTCAACTGAGCAAATGTTATGCGACCAATTCATTCGAAATTGCGGTAAGGACTTAAGCATAATCGAGGGTGCTATGGGCTTTTATGACGGAATCGGTGTTGAAGGCAGAGCAAGTGCTTGGGAAGTTGCTAAATCCATTAAAGCTCCTGCAGTACTTATTATTGATGCTAAAGGAATGAGCAATTCTGCAGCAGCAATCATAAAAGGTTTCAAGGAATTCAAGGAAGAAAGCATGGTTGAAGGTGTAATTTTCAATGGAATTTCCCCTATGTTGTATCCACTTTTAAGGGATATTGTTGAAAAAGAAGGCATTAAGGCTTATGGTTTCTTGCCTAGAAAGGAAAAATATTCTATTGGAAGCAGAAACTTAGGATTGATTACTGCAGATGAAATTGAAGACATTAAAGAGAAAATAAATGGTCTTAGGGAATTGGCAGAAAAATACATTGATTTGGATGGATTGTTTGAATTGGCTAAATCCGCCCCAATTCTTGAAGCAAGTGAAGACTATAAAGAGTTGATCGAAAGCAGTGCAAAAATTGATTCTGATAAAAAGACTCGCATAGCAGTTTCCCGTGATAATGCTTTTTGCTTTATGTATAAGGAAAACATTGAAATATTGGAAGATTTAGGATGTGAAGTGGTCTTTTTCAGCCCATTGGAAGATGGAGAGCTTCCTAAAGATATCTCTGGATTGTACTTATGTGGAGGTTATCCTGAATTATATGCGGGAGAATTGTCCAAAAACAGAAAATTATGTGATGAAATAAAGGATATCATAGAAAAGGGAATTCCTACAATAGCTGAATGTGGAGGTTTCATGTATTTGCATGATTCCATTGAGAATGTGCCTATGGTTGGATTCATCAAAGGCAATTGTATAAAGACAGATAAATTGCAAAGATTCGGTTATATTGAAATTACTGCTTTGGAAGATAATCTTTTATGCAAAAAGGATGATAGAATTAGAGTGCATGAATTCCATTATTATGATAGTGAAAACTGTGGGGAAAAGTTTATGGCTAAAAAGGCATCCAATGGTTTGGAATACCTTTGTTGTCATGGCTCTGACAGTCTTTATGCTGGGTTCCCACATATCTATCTTCCTGCAAATCCTGATTTTGCAAAGTCTTTTGTCAAAAATGCAAGGAATTGGAAAGGTTAAAATTTATATTTATTAGTAATTATTAGTTATTTATAGTTATTTGTAATTTAGTAGTTTATTCATAGTAAATTGAAGTGATAGTATGAAAATTGAATTAGAACAAGTTGAACCTGCTGAAATCGAAAGCAGGAGTATGGAAATTATTGAATCTGAACTTCCTCATGAAATTGACCCTAAATTAGCGCCAATTATTAAAAGAGCAGTTCACACAGCTGCGGATTTTGATTATGTAGATAACTTATGCTTTTCAGAATATGTGGTTGATAAGGCATTGGAAGCAATTAAAAACGGTGCTTGCATTGTAACTGACACTAATATGGCAAAGGCAGGAATCAACAAGGCAGAGCTTAAGAAGCATGGAGGTGATGTGTTCTGCTTTATGGGTGATGATGATGTTAGTGAAATGGCTAAAAAGAATCATTCCACTCGTGCAAGAGCTTCCATGGATAAGGCAGCAAGTTTGGATAAACCTTTGATTTTTGCAATAGGAAACGCTCCAACCGCTTTGATTAGATTATATGAATTGATTCAGGAAGGAAAACTCAATCCTGAACTTATCATTGGAGTTCCTGTAGGGTTTGTTAATGTAGTCCAATCAAAAGAGTTGATTATGCAATGTGATGTTCCTTATATCGTCGCTCGTGGACGTAAAGGTGGAAGTAATGTTGCAGCTGCTATTTCAAATGCATTGCTCTATATTTTAAGAGATCAAAATAAATAGTTTTGATTTTTAATTGATAATTTTTTATTTTTTTCATTTCATGAAATTTCATGAAGCCTATTATTTATTCTCTTTTTATTCTTTTCTCATTTCATTAATTATTTTTAATCAATATTTTTAAATATTTCTTTAAATAAAGTATAATTTAGTAATGTTAAATTTTTCTTTAAAAAATTTAATTGTAACAATTAATTAATAAAACAATATATTTTTATTTTTTAGGATGATATTATGGCTGATAAGATTATTTTAGTAGTAAGTTTTGGTACTTCTTATAACAATAACCGCGCTCTTACCATTGGAGCTATCGAAAAGGACATTGATGAAGCATTTCCAGATTATGAAATGAGAAGAGCATTCACAAGCCAAATGGTTATAAACATTTTGAAAAAACGTGATGACTTGGCTATTGACAATGTGGAAGATGCATTGGAAAGAGCATTGGCTGATGGTGTAAAGACTGTTATCATTCAACCGACTCACATCATGAACGGTACTGAATACCATTTCAAGATCAAGGATACTGTGGACAAATACATTGACAAGTTTGAAAACATTCCAATTGCTGAGCCTTTATTAATCTCTGATGAAGACTTTGAAGACTTGATTGCAAGCATTACCTCTAAAGGAGATTATGATGAGGATACTGCGGTAGTGTTCATGGGTCACGGTTCTCCTGCAGAAAGTAATATGGTTTACACCAAATTGCAAGGAATGCTAAAGGATAAAGGATTTGACAATTATTACATTGGTACTGTTGAAGCAAAACCTGACTACGATGATGTCTTGGCTATGGTAAAAGAAGGAGACTACAAGAAGATTGTGCTCAAGCCTTTAATGGTTGTAGCTGGTGATCATGCTCAAAACGACATGGCTGGAGATGAAGATGATTCCTGGAAATCAATGTTTGTATCTGAAGGCTATGAAGTTGAATGTGTCATAGAAGGGCTCGCTCAATCCAAAGACATTAGGGATGTCTACATTAAGCATGTTCAAAATGCAATTGATGGTTTAAATTAAATCATCTTTCTTTCTTTTTTTTTTTTAATTCACATTGAATCTATTTTTTTCTTTTTTTCCTAAAACGCTTATTTTAAGAACTTTTTTCACAAACTTTTTTTTTAATTCATTAACTTTAAATACTATCGTTTCTATATTTTATTTGCTAATTATGATTGAAAAATATTTGAAAAAGAATGATTTAAAGGGTGATAGTATGAAGTGTAATACATGTGGCAATAAGTATTCGGATGAATTTGATTTCTGTCCATTCTGTGGTGCCTACCCTAAAAAGTTTTGTCCAAAATGCTTTAAGGAAATTAATGATGGTGGAGATGTATGTTCAGACTGCGGAACGGAACTTTTGCCATTTGAAGGCTTCAAGAAGTATCATGATCTTAAGGAGAATGCTCTTGAATACTTGGATAAGGATAATTTTAAAAAATCAACGGAATATTTTGAAAGGATATTGGAGGATTGGCCTCAAGTTGAAGAGGTAAATTTTCTTTTGGCTGAGAATTATGCATTCTTAGGCGAGATTGATAAGTCTTTAAGACAGTATGAGAGATTAGCTGAAATTAATCCAAGATATATGGGAGTATATTCCAGAATAGCTAAGATATACATTGAAAAAGAAGAGATTGAAAAGGCTAAGGAGTATCTTCAAAAGGAACATGATGCATATCCATTTGAAAATGAGCATTATATCTATTCAATGCACATTTGCTTTTTGGAAGATGATTTTGAAAAGGCAAACAGAATCCTTGACCGTTTATTTGCAATTGGGCCTAATGAAGATGAGTTATTGATTTTCAAAATTAACAATGACTTGAATTTGAAATTAGTTGAGTATGATCCGGAACTTGCAGACTTAAATGAAAGGGTTAAGGCGTATTTGGAGAAAAATTTCAATTATTCCTTTTAAATTTTTTTTTAAGAAGGTTGAGAGTGATTTCAAAGTATGTTTAGGGGGTTGAAATATGGAAGTAATTGATGTAATTGATGAGATAGAAACTAATAATAATCCATTTATGGATGGTTTAGATTATTATATGGATTGTATTGTGAATGTAAATAATGTTAGAACAAGATGTGAACAGGTCAGTATAGTTCAATGTGATATGGATGGTTCTGATTATGGTAAGAATGGGATTCAAATTTTGCTTGAACTTCGTAGAGGTGAGTGGATTACTTGGATTTTCCTTGATGAAGTCGAATCCTTAGAGGTTAAGGAGTTTCATAAAAAATAATGGTGGTTTGTGAAAAATGATTATTCACATTTTATAAACCATTATTCTATTTTTTAAAATCGTCACAAGTTGTTTTTTCACTATTGTCCTTAATGGAACAAACTCCATTCTGTGAAAGTGCACAGTTTAAGCAGTTTTGCTCTTCCTCTGGATCGGGAGCTGCAACTATTTGTTGAAGAGATAATGTGAAAATTCCATTTAAATGTTCTCCATTTGTTTTTTTAGGGCCTCTGCCAACTATAGGTGATAAGCTTTTCATATAATATGGAATCTCTCCAGTTCCTCCAATATCCACTTTAATTTGTTCATAAGTGTTGAATGTAGCGAAAAATTCTGCTCCTTCTTTTAATATGTCTTGAGAAGCTTCAAATTTGAATATTAACATCTTATTTTCCAAAGAAGTTAACTGGACATATTTGTCATCAAAAGTAAACTCTTCTCCATTTTCTTTTTTAAAAATAACTATTCTTGCAATGTCGGACATGTTTAATCTCCTAATGGTATATGTATGATAATGGTATCTTATAGTATATAATCGTTTGCATTTATTAAAACTATTTTTATTGAAAAAATTACTGAACCATTAATATGACGATATCGGAACTAACAGCTCCATATATCCTTCCACATATCCTAATTCCAGATCATCTGGATCATAGATGGAATTACCACATTCAGCACATCTATAATAACCCTCAATTTCATATATTGATTCGCTTCCACAGTATGGGCAAGTCAATACATAACCATCATTTCTATCGGATTCTAGTTTATTAAGGCTGTTTGTAGCTTTAGAGTTTCCAGAACTGTAATATCGACCATCTTTATGATTTGAAGCATTTCTTTCCTTCTCTTCCATTAATCTTCGATAATCTGCTTCATATACATTGCCGTTGGCTTTAGATTGATACACATCAAATTCATAACCAGTCAAATAGTCATTTTCATCCTTATCCGACTTTCTAAATAGATCATATAGCATATCTTGTGGTGTGTGTGAGACAATGTGATTTACTTCATTGAATTCTAATTTGCTATCATCATTAAGGTCCAGATTATTAAATTCATCAGGATAATTGGTTTCATAATCTGCTGGATGCAATCCTTTAATGAAAAGATTTGCATCGCTGATCATTGAAATTATAAGTATAAAAATTAATGGAAAAACACAACAAATATATAAAGTAGGATGTCTTTTAAAACGTGCACTTAATGTTTCAGATTCATCTACCTTTCTGATTTTAAAAAGAGACATAATGCCATCTGAACTAGGATCATATGTTTCAATATCGGTGTTTTGAGCGGATGACCCATTATCTAATTTATTTCCGCAGTCTGCACAAAAAATAGCTTCATCAACGTTATCTTTTCCGCATTTGGAACATTTTATCATAGAATCCCCCAATACAATTTAAAAAATAATTTAGCAAATTTGACATTAGTTTACTATAAATATTTTATGCTTTTTGATTTATATTGTTTTTGAAAAAAATTTTCTAATGTAAATTTAATAAATTTAATCCTTTTTACAAAATTATATATACAATCTAAAGTAAAGATTATATTGTCGCATCATTAATTTGACTGATGCCTATGGTCCTTCTATGAGGGAAGCTTTAGCTGTCGATGATTAGGAGAAACCCAGCATTAGATAGGCTGCCTGTTTCGAGGGTTACTCGTGGAGGAAAGGGTAAACTACCTGTGAAGCAAGAGAGTTAGTATACGGGCAAAATATCAATATTTAAAAATTTATAATTTTAGATTTTTTCAAATCTATTATTTATAAATATTTTAAATAATTGCTTTTTTAGATAATTGCTTTTTTTAAAACTAATTTTTATTCAAAACTTTTCCAATATTTTACCATATACCTTTTTAAGTTCTGGTGGTGAGTTGTTGTACATTCTTTTTATAATTAATTCTGGTGTACTTTTTGCCAAGTAATTCATCTTAGGGGTTCTGTCTACAATAAGATTATAGTTTTCATCGAGCCCTGTAGCTTCAATTCCATCTACACGAATGTCTGTGTATTTCATTAGTTCATTTGCCATGTGGGTTACAATGATTGCAAAGGAATTGCTTTCCTCAATCATTTCTATGAAACTGGAAATGATCTTTACAGCCGCTTCCAATTCTGTAATTCCTTCAAGTTCGTCAAGGAGAACCAGTTTCTCGCTATCGCTTGTAACGATTGGCATGAATACATTGAGGAATGATTCAAAAGCTCCTGCATCCAATGATCTCTTTTTGGAAAAGTGATAGATCTCATCTAACAATTTTATCTTAGCGGATTTGGCTGGAACAGGAAGTCCCATCTGTCCAAGAATGGCTATTTGGCTGATTGTTTCAAGCAATGTGGTTTTACCTCCACTGTTTGCTCCAGTCAATAGTGCAATGTTTTCCTCTTCATTCAACTTATAATCCACTCTTTGGATTTCTTCATTAATGGTCCTTTCCCTTAGGCATAAGTTCAAGTGCAATGCTTGATTAAGGTCATATTCATTTGTGAACTCCGGCTTGTTCAAGTCATAAAGATAAGCAAAGCTGCCTAAAGCGTATTCATAGTCAAACTTGATTATATCACTGACTTCCCTTTCAGCATCTTCCTTAATGGATGCCAATTGTTCTGCAGCAGTGCTCTTCTTATCAAAGTAATTGTTTTCAGAATTTGAAAGGATTTCTGTCTTCACCCTTTCCATTTCCATATCATCGATTTCAATCGGATACTTCCTGATGAATGGGTCAAAATCAATACCGCTTTCCAACTTGATAGTTTCCTTTGATTTACTTAAAATTTCGTTAAATATTTCTTCTAGTTTTGGTGGTAAAGCATTGTTTAATAAGTCGAGAACTTCATCTCCTTCAAGGTCAATGTTTTGAATCCTTTCTTTTAACTCATGGTCTATATATCTCTTCTCATTATTAACAATTTCATCCAAATCAACTTCTTTTGTTTTATATGATTCAAGTTCATCAAGTATAGGTCCAATATCATTTAGGACAGTTTCTTCCCCTAATATTGCTTTGATTTTTGAAACTCTTTCGAATAAATCTCTGTTTTCCTTAAAGTAGTCTAAAATCACTTCAGGCACAAGCTGATAGATAGGAGCATCCTTATTTATCATGATTAGATTAGGCATATCTCCTAAGTCAAGGAATCCTTCAGTGTAAATGTAATAGATTAATTCATATCCTCTCAATTCTTCCTGGAAGAATGGCGAATCTGATGCGGTCAATATTGTGTAGTATCTGTTCAATCCAAGGTCCATTAAATAATCAGCATCTTCATTGCTTTCTACAAGAATGGCTTTGCTTGCATCATAATTAGGTTTGGATTGCTTTGGTTCATTCAAGTGTTTCATTAGCCTATCCAATTCATATAGAGGCAATTCGCTTACCTTTTCTTTAGCATTCATTACAAAATTCAATCTCTCTTCGATGATTTCCTCATCTTTTATAGGAGCAAGGAGCAAAATTCTGTTTTTGGCATAACTTGTATTTGAATAGCTTACAATCTTTTCAATGATTTCATCGTAAAGTTGGATTGCCCTATCGCTTTTCAAGAATTTTTGAGCAGGATTTCCGATTAATTGATTCATTATTTCAATGGCTTTCCTTTGGCTGATTCCCTCAATATTGATCAATCTCTCTAAATCAAGGTTTTCAATAACTTGATTTAATTCATCTTCCCCTCCTAACTCATCAATGATCTTTTGGGATAATTTATCTCCAATTCCCTTAATGTTTTGTAATTGTGCTCCTTCCATACGATTACCTCATTTCATGAATATGAGAAAGTATAATAAATTTTATGCTTTTGTTTATTAATTTTTAATATATAGTTAATTTTTTTTATTTTTATATTAATTTTTAAATCTTTTGATTTTCAATAGCTTGAATTTCAAATTGATTAAAATATTGTTTTAATTCTGAAAATTCATAACTTTTTCATTTCAATCCTTTTTCAAAATTTGCTTTTGTCAAATCAGGGCAATGCTTATCAATGATCTTTTTAGATTCATTAATATTATTTTCACTATCAACAATGTCCCTATAGACTTTTCCAATATCATTGATGTAGTTCAAGGATTTCCATCTTGCATCTATTGAAAAGCTTGAGATTCCTATTGATTTCAAGTAATCAATCTCATCAATCAAGCAAAGCTCTTCGCAGTTCAATATGATTATATGGTCCTCATTCAAATTGGTTTTTATCGGATAATACTGGTCTCTTCTGTTTTTAAGATAGTATTCATTTGAATCAATGTAATATTCGCTTTCCTTGAAATTCTTATTCAGCTTTCTTTGCTTTTGATTGTATTTGCTTATGAGTTTCAATTGCTTTTTGGAAACAAGTTCCTTCCTTGTTATCATTGATTCAATATTTCCATGAACCAAGAGTTCCAATTCTGGAAGTGCAGTGTCTTTTGACAGTTCCTTATAGTAATCTTCCATTAAATCCTTAATGTTTTCCTTATATATTTCAGGAGATATGGATAATGCCTTGTAATTATTCAACTCCAATACGGTTTCTATATTATATGCATTAATTGGGTAATTTCCATAAAGTTCCACATCAAACTTGTCTTTTAATGAATCGTCCAATCCAATTAAACTGGTCATTATGTCAATGTGCAGATTCATCTTTTTAAGGATTCCCATAATCTTGATTATAGATTCCTTAGACTGCTTGTGTGCAATGTCTGGAAGTTTCCAAATTAATTTATAATTCTGATCTTTTGAAATTTCAAGGGATTCTTTCAGGAAATTGACACAATAACTTATGTTCAGTTCATGTTCCTGAAGGGATTTGTTTTCAATGATATCTTGGCTGATTTCTTCAAAGTCCTTGTTTGGAGGAATTTCCAAATAGATTCTATCAAAAACAGATTCTTTCTCTTTGTTTAGTCCTTTCAGGATTTCCAAGCTATTGATATATGCTGATAATTTATAGTCCTCAACTGAGTTTTCGACTTTTGATTTCAAATCAATTCTTTTTCTTAAGTTCTCATTTAAGCTATTGATGTTTTCTTCAGCAATTTTCACATCTTCTTCTTTTGGCTTGTAGCTATTTATGATTTCCTCTTCAAGCTCATTGAAGAATCTTCTTCTAAGCTCATTGATTTCGCTTATTGGGCTGAATAAGCTCTTATTGTTGTTTATTGTAATCTTTTCAATGTAATAAGGCAAGTCCCCAATCTTCAGCAATTGCTTCTTGATTGTCTCATTGGATATTGGCTTTTTGATTGCTTCTTCCCAAGGATTTTCCCCTTTGATCTTTAAGGTGATTACATGACCGTTATCCAATTTCAAATTACCCTTTAAATGAGGATAATTATCGCTGTCTATTCTAAAGTAAAGTTCAAGCAATGATTTCTTTATGTAGTGGTTCTCCTTCTTATGGTGAAGATCTTTCACTTCATTCAAAAGTGAGTTTTTCTTGGTTAGATAAACCTTTGAACCTTTTGGAAGTGGGAAATTTAGTCTCCTATTCTCTCTGACCCTTTTAATGACAAGAAGTTTTCCTTCAATATCCTTATCCTTTTCCCTTTTTCTCCAATGCTTGTCTTTTGAGTCCTTTAAGACTGGTTTTGAAGAAATGTCAAATCCATAGGTTTGAATGAATCCATTATTTTGATTTCCTTGATTATCTTGATTATTCCGATTAATTTCCTTTCTGGTTCTTTTTTCTTTCCTTTTAGCTCTTTTATCCTGTTTTGTTTTTGATCTTTTATTGTCTTTAGAGCTATTTTCTGAATTATTTCGATTATTGTCATTTTCCAAATTAGGGTTTGTTTCAATTAGTATGCCATCGCCCTTTTCAGGTATGTGGATGAGATTGTCCCTTAGCAAAATATGGATCTCTTCAGTTTGAGGATTGTATCTGTGAATCTTTCCAATGTATAATCCTTGATGTCCTGGCTTTTTCCTGTTCATTATCATAGGATTGTTTTTAGGAATAAGATGGCCGGTTGTAAACTCTCTGTTGAATACCAATTCAAGCTCTTCAAGGGATTCAAGGTTTTGGAGTTTCTGCTCTTCTTTAAGTTTGGCTATATTTTCCTTGTCCTGTGCCTTTTTCAAATCAGTGCTTCTTCCCTTTTTCCCTTTGCTTTTTCTTTCCAATTCCTTGATGTTTCTGTTCAGTGCTTGGCTTGTTTTGTCGTATCTCAATTTATTTAGTCTTTTTCTATAGTTCTTGATAACAGTTGCAACATAATCATTGCTTCTTATTCTGCCTTCAATCTTTATGCTGTCAACTTCAAGATTGACTATTTCATCAAGATGCTCAAACAATGAAAGGTCTCTCGGAGATAAAAGGTAATCCCCTTCATTTTTAGGATTGATCTTTTTGCCTTTGTTGATGTTCAATTCATATTTTTCCCTGCATGGTTGAGCGCAAGTTCCTCTGTTTCCGCTTCTTCCACCTTGCATTGAGGATAGTAAGCAATGTCCGGAATAGCTGTAACAAAGAGCACCGTGTGCAAATATCTCTATTTCAATTCCAAGTGAATGTGCATAATCGATAATCTCTTTCAATTCATTCATTTCAGTTTCTCTTGGAAGAACAACTCTTTTTATGTTGTGTTCTGATGCCCATTTGATTCCTTCAATGTTGTGGAGGTTCATTTGGGTTGAAGCATGAATCGCTAGTTTAGGAATGTTTTCATTAATGATTTTTACAATGCCGACATCTTGGATAAGAACTGCATCAACACCTATCTTATATAATTCCAAAAGGTAATTTGACACTTTTTCCAATTCTCCTTCCTTGATTAGGATATTGACAGTAACATAAACCTTTACATTATGCAAATGAGCATATTTTACTGCTTCCCTTATTTCTGGAACTGTGAAGTTTTCTGCAAATTTCCTTGCTCCGAAATTCTCTCCAGATAAGTAAATGGAATTTGCACCAGACAATATTGCAAGCTTCAAATGCTCTGCAGATCCTACCGGTGCCAATAATTCAGGTAATTTCATTGTTTTTCCTCGAGTAATAAATATGGTTGATTATCTTTAATTGCATATTGCGTTAACATGACTTTTCATGTATTCTTCCATTGATGAAGTTTCCTTTATTCAATCTTGATAATGTAATGTTCTTAATTTGTTCTTTCAGTAAGTCTAAATCGTAAGTGTTGTCTTCCTTTAATGCTTGTGAGTAAAGTGAAACAATTGTTGAGCTGTATTGTGGAGAAGAGAATCTGCAATCGATTATGCAGGAGTTCACTCCAGTGTCCTTGATCAGTTCCACTTCATCTATTAGGCATAAGCAGTCCTTGTTGATGAAATGGCTGTGCCTATTGTAATCGAAAACAACCTTGTATTTGAATTTCTTACGCTTTTGGTCTTCAAGTATTGCATAATCAGAAGAATCCTTGATTATGAAGTCTTTTCCATCATTAAGATTTGAAAAGTCATCCTTACTGCTCATAACTTCAAGGTTTCCTTGGATGATGATATTTAAGTCCACATCTTCATCTGTCTTGATGAATTGGTATTTGGAAACCAGTTCCTTGATTTCTGCATGTGACAATTCAGAAGATATGATCATGCTTTTAAATCCAGCATCAGATAGGTTTTTGACATTATAGCTATTCCAAACGTTTAGGTTATGATTTCCATAAACCTTATTTCTAAAGCTTTTAGCTATTCCTGGAGTGTCATACATTATTGGAATTCTCATTCCTTCATCTTCCAATTCCGCTATGATTGTGCTGATTCTTTCTATTTCCTCATCGCTTATGAATGATGATAAGACCAATACCAATTTATCATCCACATTTTCCTTGCCTTTATAAACGATGGAATATGCTTCTTTGAGCAGATCCTTTATGTTTTCAAAGTATTCCTCTTGACTTTTGTATGAAAAGGATGGATCAAAGAAATACTTGTGGATTGGGAATTTGGAAGTCATCTTTAAAAGTTCCAAATTGTCTGCAAATATTGAAAGATTCAATCTTTCATTTCTAACTGGAATATCACTATAATTTTTATATTCTTTTACAAATTGATTAATAAGTTTATTTGTTTTCCTGATTTCCTTTTTATCAGGTTTATAATAGTCTAATAATAATTCAGTAGCCTTATCCAGTACTTGGCGTCTAATCTTATTAAGCTTTCCAATTGGCACAAAGCTGTTTTCAGGCATGCCAGTTATAGTTAAGTTGTTAATGAAGAATGATGTTGAACCGGTTTTAAGCATTTGCTTTTCAATGTCTTCAATGCTCACAGGTCTTTTTTGTGCAGGCTCGAATTTGGTTTGGGAAATGTATCTGAAGCTAAATTCCTCTTCCTTGTTCTCATTGTTTATTCCCTTTTCAACAATCTTGAATTTTGCGCCGATGTTAAGCCTTAAATCTTCAGTCCATTTGATGTCCAAGTCTAATGGGATGTTTTGCTTAATGGTTTCGCTTTTGAATTTCTTAAGGTTGTCATGAGTTGATTTGGAATAGCTTAAGAGAACCTTGTCACCTTCACGGACATTTCTTGTTGTTTCAAGCTTTATGTATTCATCAGTTTGTTCCTTGATGTTGTCGATGTAGATTCCCTTGATCTTATCCTTGTATTTGAATCCAATCCCATCTCCAATGTCAAGGGTTATCTTGAATTCTTCGTTTTCCTTAGCTATTGTGATTAAATCTCCTTTCTTTGCGGTGATTTTTCCAATATAAACCCCTTCATGACCTGAACTTTCTCTTCCTAAAACCTGTCCTGGCTTTTGATTAAGGATATAACCGTCAGTGAATTGCCTATTGAAAACGAGACTCAAGTCCTTGTCATAGTCTCCTTCATCACCGTCAATCAAATGTCTGTATGCATTTGTGATTGTTCCAACGTAATCTGCAGATTTCATTCTTCCTTCAAGCTTAAGTGAAAAGACTCCTGCATCTTCTATTTCTTTCAATCCTTTGTAGGCTGCAAGATCGTGAGTTGACAATAAATATCCGTTTCCAACATTGTAATTCTTATATTTCAACTTGTATTGCTTACGACAAGGCTGTGCACATGCCCCTCTGTTTCCACTACGTCCGCTGTTGTATGATGAAATGTAACAGTTTCCACTGAAGCAGTAGCATAAAGCTCCATGTCCAAAGACTTCAAGTTCTATATTTATGTTGGATTTCTGCAATTTTTTTGATATTTCAGCTATTTTGTCAACGCTTATTTCACGTGGGAAAACTATCCTTGAGATATTGTTTTCAACAGCCCATAAGATACAATCATAATCGCTTAATGTCATTTGTGTGGAAGCATGGGCTTCAAGGCCAGGAATGAGGTTTTTAATGAGTTCAATGATTCCTAAGTCCTGTACAATTACTGCATCAACACCTATTTTGTATAAGTAAAATAAGTATTTGACAACATCTATGACTTCAAAGTCGTTTATCAAGGTGTTTACGGTTACATGTATTTTCGCTCCATTCAAGTGAGCGTATTCCACACTTTTTTCTATCTCTTCCAGAGTGAAGTTTTTTGCGAATGCTCTTGCTCCAAACCTTTCTCCAGATATGTATACTGCATCAGCTCCTGCATTGATTGCAGTGACCAAGATGTCATAGTCTCCTGCAGGTGCTAATAATTCAGGTAATGCCATTAAGTAATCTCCTATAATTTTGATTGTTTTTATGATTGTATTTTTTATTTAATTAGTTTAATTTGATAATATTTTATTTTAAATAATCTAACTATTAATAGATTTGTTAATTTTATTATATACATATT
>NZ_JAEDCO010000025.1 GCF_016294135.1 Methanobrevibacter ruminantium | reverse complement strand
ATTCGAACCCGAGTCTTCGGCTCGAAAGGCCGAAATGATTGGCCGGACTACACCATCGGAGCAAAAAATACGAATGCAATAAAACTAGATTATACAATGGGCCCAATGGGATTCGAACCCATGACATCCCGGTTATGAGCCGAGCGCTCTACCTGGCTAAGCTATGGGCCCAAAAGCGCCGTCGACAGGGCTCGAACCTGTGACCAATCGGTTAACAGCCGAACGCTCTACCTACTGAGCTACGACGGCAAAACAACCCATGCTTGCAAATCATAGTTTTAAAAATACATACTGAACAATACAGTAATATTATGTTGATTAACATAGTATATAAATGTTTCTATAAAAATAATCTAAAAAAATGAAAAAATACAATATCACTTAATATTTTCAAAACTTAATAATAATTTTAATATATAAATTTAATATATGAGAATGAATATAAATTATTAAAGAAAGACAAAGGCAAAAGGCGAAACCATGAATGATATAAACAGCATTGAAACACTTGAATTAATCACCAAAGCAAATAATCTTAGCTTAAAAAAGGGATATAGTGAAATAAGCTTAGAAAGAGCTGTTTTTTTATCATGGTGGTGCGATAAGGGAGACTGCAAATTCTGCTATATGAGCACTCAAAAAAACAAAATCAAAGATCCGACTAAAGCAAAACGTAGAGTGAACAATATATTGGCTGAAGCGGAAATATGCAGCAGACTCGGATGGAATATAGAATTCCTATCTGGAGGATACAAATCATTCACTACTGCAGAAATCAAGTCAATAGCTGAAAACATACACTCAATCACTGGTGATGGGGTCTGGCTAAACACAGGAATCACCTCTGAATTGGATGAATATGGCTCTGAGATAAAAGGAATCACAGGAGCTGTTGAAGCTGCAAATCCGGAGTTTCAAAAGGATGTTTGCCCAAGCAAGCCATTGGATCAAATCAGTGATATGTTGGATAAGGCAGGAGACTTGGGATTCAAAAAAGCGATTACAATAATCTTAGGCCTTGGAGAAAGCTTTGAAGATGTGGAATACCTAAAGGATTACATCAGAGCACATAAAATTGATAGAGTAATCTTTTATTCTCTAAATCCTCACCCCGAAACTGAGTATGTAAACAGTTCCCAGCCAGCATCATTATACTATGCCAAGGTAGTCTCCATAATAAGACTTGAATTTCCTGACTTGGAAATCATCTGTGGAACATGGACTGACAACTTGGCAAATATTGGAATCCTTATCTTAAGCGGAGCTAATGGAATAACTAAGTTCCCACTCTTTAAAATGTTTGGAACCAAATATGGTAAAAGAGTTGAAGAGGAAGTTAAATGGACTGGAAGAACCCTCAAGGGAACCTTTACAGACAAAAGCAAATTAGGCCCTGAAAAAAGTGAAATCAGCCCAAAATTAGACCAATACATAAAAAGATACATTAAGGATTCCTTGAAAAACAAATTTAAATAATTAACAAATCATATAATTCTTATTTTTAATGATTTTAAAATCTAATGTTTTATTATAATATTTTATATAAAGAAAATCTTTATAAATATAATAGTACATAAATTAACATAAGATGAATTTATAGTTAATTAACATAACTTTTAAATAACTTTTCTTAAGTTAACTGCTTATTTCTATTAACTACTTATTCTTATTTAATTAAAAAAACAATTAACATAATATTTAAAAATCCTTGGAGGGATTAATATAGACGTAAATATGATGTGTGGACTTGAGATTCACGTACAACTTGAAACTGATTCAAAGTTATTCTGTAACTGTCCAACAAACTATCAAGAAGCACCAGCAAACACAAACGTTTGCCCAGTATGTTTAAACCAACCAGGTGCTAAACCATTTCCAACCAATGAAAAAGCTATTGAAAACGCTTTAATGATTTCATTGATGCTTAACTGTAAAATTGATAAAAACTTTACTTATTTCATGAGAAAACACTATGACTACCCTGATTTGCCTTGCGGATATCAGAAAACTTCTGTACCAATAGGTTACGAAGGGGAATTGAATGGTGTAAGAATCAGAGAAATTCACATGGAAGAGGACCCTGGACAATACAAACCTGATAGAGGTATTGTGGACTTCAACCGTTCTGGAATTCCACTTATCGAAATCGTAACTGAACCTGATATGCACTCTCCAGAAGAGGCACGTAACTTCTTAAAAGAGCTTATCAGAGTATTGGAATACAGTGGAGGAGCTCGTGGAGAAGGTACCATGAGAGCAGATGTAAACGTTTCCATCAATGGTGGAAACAGAGTGGAAATGAAAAACATCAACTCCATTAAAGGTGCATACAAGGCATTGAACTTCGAAGTGATCAGACAGAAAAACCTCTTGAAAAGAGGTCGTGAAGTCAAACAGGAAACCAGAGCTTTCTTGGAATCACAAATGATTACCGTTTCAATGAGGGATAAGGAAAATGCAGATGACTACAGATTCATCCCAGACCCTGATTTGCCACCAATGAAAATCAGTGATGACCAAATCAACAAGGTTCTTGATGTGATGCCTGAAGCACCACACAACAAAGTGAAAAGATTTGTCGCTGAATATGGAATCGATGAGGAATCTGCAAAAGTGCTTACCTCAGAACTTGATTTAGCTCAATGCTACGAAGAAGTTGCCAAAGAAGTTGACCCTAAATTTGCAGCTAAATGGATGAGAGATGAACTTAAAAGGGTATTGACTTACAATAAGCTTGACTTTGCAGAAAGTGGAATCTTGGCAGATGACTTGATTGAATTCTTGAATATGCTCTTAAATAAGGAAATCACTACCAAAGCAGGTCAAAGAATCATTGAACAGATGCCAAACAACAAGCAAACTCCAAAACAAATAGCTGAAGAGTTAGGATTGATTGGTGTAGTAAAAGATGATGAAGTTCAAGCTGCAGCTAAACAGGCAGTTGAAGAAAACCCTAAAGCTGTAGAGGATTACCACAACGGTGAAAAAGGTGCATTGAACTTCTTGATGGGTCAAGTAATGAGATTAACCAAAGGAAAAGCAGACCCAAGAGAAACTGTAAACATCTTAAAAGAATTGCTTGAAGAATAAACCTTCTTCAATTTTTATTTATGATTATCAAAAATTTAATTACAATATAGGAGGGTGATTATGGATACAGAAAAGGCAACTGTAAGAGACTACATGACAAAAGACGTATTTACAGTAAAATATGATACTCTCAATAATGATGTTATTAAATTAATGAAACAAACAAAGCACGACGGTTATCCTGTTGTTGATGAAGAAGGACAAATCGTTGGAATAATCACTGCTTACGACTTATTGCTAAAGGATTGGGTAACTGACCAAGTAAGCGGAATAATGTCTACAGATGTAATCGTTGCAAGAGAAGATATGCACATTAACGATGCATCAAGAGTGATGTTCAGACATGGCATTTCAAGACTTCCAGTTGTTGATAAGGAAAGACATGTGAAAGGAATTATGACCAACACAGATATTGTAAGATCACATATTGAAAGGTCAACTCCAACTAAAGTCAATGCATTTAAGGAAACCATGGAAAAGCTCTATGACATTAAAACCACATTAACAAGAGAGGAAGTTCCTGTAAATAAAATCAGACCTACACAGGATAGGGTTTACGCTGATGAATTGCAAGGAAGAACCTATGAACTTGAAAAAGGATTGGCAGAACCAATCATCGTTGTTAAAAGTGGTGAAAGATACATTTTAGTGGATGGGCACCACAGAGCAGTTGCTTCTGTAAAATTAGGATTGGATAAGATTGATTCCTATGTTGTGGATTTCCATAAGGACATTAAGTTAGGTATGGAAAAAACCGCTGAAAAACAAGGATTGAATTCATTTGATGACATAACCATCATTGATGATGATCAACATCCATTGATTGCACTAACTGAAACAATTAAAAATACACAACAAAAACACTAAGCATATTGGAAGTGAATTGATGGTAGATGACAAGATTTTAAGAGATGTTTATGAAGTATTGGAAAGTCGTAGAGATTCACCAATAGACTCATACACCTCAAAGATCATGAAAGACAGCGATAAAAAGGCTGAGGATAAAATTCTTGAAAAAATAGCTGAAGAATGTGGAGAAACTCTCATCGCTTCTAAAAATGATGAGAATTTGGTTTATGAATCTGTTGACTTGATATTTCATACATTGCTCCTTTTAGCATACAAAGGAGTGGAATTTGATGAAATTCTAGAAGAATTTGAAAGAAGAAGAAAATAACTCTTTCAAAAACCATCTTCTTTTTTTATGAAAGAATAATTAGTTTTATGGCTTACGAATAAATTTAAGTGATAAAAAAATAATAGCGGAAATATCTATTTAAGGATTAGTTCCATATTACGCATCCCTCTTTTTTTACCCGGAACACCAAATGATTTTCTGTTGAATATCTTAAATCCTTTAGAACTGTATAGCCTGAAAGCGCCATCATTTCTAAAGTCTGCATCCAAAACCACTCTTTTGCAATCCAAATCCTTTGCAAGGCGAATCAATTGATCTAAAGCTTCTGTCCCATAACCTTTTCCCCTTTGATTGGAGCAAATGGCTAATTCACAAATGTAAAAGTCATCATCTTCAACATCAACCAAAACGAAATTATCCATGAAAGAAACCTTGGAAAGACCTAATGCTTCAGAGAACTTAAGGGTTTTGAATTGATTTTTTATATCTCCAAAAAGAGAATGCTGGACTCCTTTTCCACCATTGAACATTCCAATGATTTCCTTTTCCTCAGTGTCTTCATCATCAAAGAAGACATAGAACAAGTCATTTTCATTCGCTTCGGCATCTTCTGCAAAATCAATCAGAAGCAATCTATTTTTAATGGCTTCCACACCTTCTTCCTTTGATTTGAAAACATGCTTGAATGTTCTATAATCAACATCATAGATTAATTCAGCCACTTTATAAACATCATGAATTTCCGGATTGAAATCTCTAAAAATCAATATAAACACCAATATAAAAAATTAATTTAATTAAAATATTAAAATAATACAATTGAAAATAATCAAAATTGATAAAAAATAATATAAAATAAAAAATCTACTCTTTAGACATTCTTACCTTTTTAGCAATGTTCTTAGCAATGGTCAAAGCGCAAACTCCTGCACCGAATCCATTGTCAATATTTACAACAGACAATCCTGGAGCACAGGACTGCAACATTGAATAAAGCGCTGCCTTCCCATCTGCACCTATTCCATAACCTACAGATGTTGGAACCGCAATGACTGGAACATCCACCAATCCTGCAACTACAGAAGGCAATGCCCCCTCCATTCCTGCACAGACAATAAATGCACAGACATCCTGTTCAACCATATGTGCAATCTGTGGGAATAGCCTATGGATTCCTGCAACACCGATATCATAGGAACTGATGACTTCACATCCTCCCTGTTCAACGATAACTTTCGCTTCCTCAGCGATTGGAATGTCAGAGGTTCCTGCAGTCAAAAGTCCTACCTTGCCATATTCAGAATTGAAGTCAACTAAAGAATCATTATAGATTATCAGAATCTTAGCTCGCTTATTGTAATCAAACTTGATTCCCTTTTCAAAAAGATAATCCAAATCCTTTTCCAATGCCCCATATCTTTCCCTAGATAATCTTGTAATTATGATATTGTTTTTTAATTCAATTGAATCACTATCAGATTCCTGTTTTTCAAAAAATCGTTTTATAATAGTCAAGAGATCATCATAATCCTTGCTATCAGCTAAAATAGCTTCTGGAAATCCAGTCCTATCCTTACGGGAAGTGTCAATTTGAGCCACATCATCTAATTGGCGAATGCTTTCAGCCTTTAAAAGAGTCTCACATTCTTCAATTGATATTTTACCTTCAGCAAGACTTTTAAGAATTTCTTTCATTTTATCACAAACATTATAAAATAAATTTATCAGTAAATAGAAAATATTATATTAAAAAGATTTATAATTACTATAATATATAATTATTATATTGATTATTAATTATGATATTTTTTATTATTATTAATTTTTATTTATGATTTTATTTTAGATGGTGACCATGAAAACAGAAAAGGTATTGGTTGAAGGGATTGTGCAAGGAGTAGGATTCAGACCCTTCGTATATAGGATAGCTACTGAATTGGAACTGGCAGGTTATGTCAGAAACTTGGGAAATGTCGTAGAGATAATTATCCAAGGTTCAGACGAAAAAATAGCTGATTTCATATTCAAACTCCAGAATGAGCTTCCGCCAATAGCTAAAATAAACAATCTGGAAACTGAAGAGCTTGCAGATGAGGAAGAATATGCTGATTTTACAATTAAGGAAAGTTCAGACAGTTTTTCTGGAACATCCGTCATTCCACCTGATTTGGCAATCTGCGATAAGTGTTTGGAAGAGATAAACGATCCAAACAACAGAAGATACAATTATCCATTCAATGCATGTACCGATTGCGGACCTCGTTTTACAGTAATTGAAAACGTTCCATATGATAGAGATAAGACCACTATGGATGATTTCCCATTATGCGATGAATGTGAAGTGGAATACAAAAACCCATTGGATAGACGTTATCATGCAGAAGCAAGTTGCTGTGAAGTCTGCGGACCATCATTGGAATTATATAAGAATGATAACCAAACTCCAGTTAAGGTTGATTGTGAAGACCAATTGGAAGAGACTGCAAGACTCCTTGATGAAGGAAAAATATTTGCAATCAAGGGAATTGGTGGAACTCATTTAGTGGCAAATGTAATGCTTGAGAATACTGTAAGCCTTTTAAGGGAAAGGTTAGGTAGGGAAAACCAAGCATTTGCAGTAATGAGTCCAGACATTGAAACGGTTAAAGGGTATGCAATTGTATCCGATGCAGAAGAAGAGACATTATTATCAAAAGAAAGGCCTATTGTAATCTTAAAAAAGAATGAAAACTATGATTTTGCACAGTCAGTATCACCAGGACTACATAACATTGGAGTGATGTTGCCATATGCTCCATTGCATCATCTATTATTCAACCACACAGAAACTCCCGCTTACATCATGACTTCAGCAAATGTTCCTGGGGAGCCAATGATGATTACAAATGAGGAAATACTCAAGAATCTCGATACAATAGCTGACTATTACCTCATTCACAACAGAAGGATATTGAACAGATGCGATGATTCAGTTGCAAGATTCAGAAACAATGAGCTTGCATTCATCAGACGTTCAAGAGGATACACTCCAGAACCTTATGACTTGAAAGGAAAATACACCAATCTTAATCCTGAATTTGATAATCTCAACATTCTTGCACTTGGTCCTGAACTTGATGTTACATTTACAATCCTTAAGAACTCAAAAGCATATGTATCACAGCATATTGGGAATACAAACAAGTACAGAACCTATGAATTCCTGCAAGAAGCAATCAAGCATATGATGAGAATTACAAAAACAGACAGTTTCGATGCAATAGCTTGCGATTTGCACCCACAATTCTTTACAACAAGATTGGCAAAGGAATATGCCGAAAAATACGATTGCCCACTTATTCCAGTTCAGCACCATCATGCTCATGGAATCTCACTGTTGAATGACCATTACACAAATGACCAAAACAATGAAATGATCATCATAGCTGCAGATGGAGTAGGATATGGTGGAGACGGCAACTCATGGGGAGGGGAAATATTATACACAAACATTAAGGAATATGAAAGAACAGCTTCCTTAATGCCTCAAAAGATGCCAGGTGGAGACTTATGTACCAAATATCCTATGAGAATGATGGCAGCAATATTGTCTAATCCTAACAGTGACTACGAAAGTGAAAAGTACACTGAAGACTATGTAAAGGAACTATTGAATAATGATTACATTGACTCTTTCCAACATGGGGCAATTGAAATAAAAAGCCTGTTCAGGCAACTGGAAACCAATCTTAACGTTGGTATAAACACCAGTACAGGAAGAGTTCTCGACTCTGTTTCAACTGCACTCCACATATGTGATAAACGCAGCTACGAAGGGGAAGCTTCCATGAAATTGGAATCATATGCATATGAGTACAAGGAAGAGGATACCCTCGAAGATTTCCCAATAATCATCAAGGAATATGAAGATGAGAATGGAAAAAGAATGGTCCTTGACACTACCGCAATAATGAGATATGTTGTTGACAAGATTGAAGAGGGAGAAAACCTTAATAAGATAGCTGTTGCAGGTCAAAAGGCAGTGAGCATTGGACTTGCAAAGCTTGCTATAGAATCCGCTAAGGAAAAGGGAATCAAAACAATTGGTGCAACTGGTGGAGTGTTCTACAACGAGGCAATCACATCACATATCAAGGATGCAATAGAAAAAGAAGGATTTGAATTTATCCAACACATCAACTCCTGTCCAGGTGACGGATCAGTATCCTTAGGACAAGCAATAGTTGCTGGAGTAAATTTAAATAATCTTTGAAAATAAGTTGATTGAAAATAAGATAAAATAAAATATTAAATATATATTATTTATAATACTATTTTTTTATTGATTCTATTTTTTATAAAAAAAGTGAAGAAAAATGAAAAGAGAATAAAAAGATAATAAATATTAATTTTTAATATTCTTTATAAAAATAATTATAAAATAATTATCTTAATAATTTAATATCTATTATAAGTTCTTTCTAAAATGTATTCTGCTCTTTCCTTTAAGTTGTCATATAAACGTATTTGGGCTTTCAATTCCTCAATAGCTTCTGTATGACCTTGATCAATTCTTTTTTCAATATCCAATAACTTAGACCATTCATCACCAGAAGGCAACTGTTTGATATCATTATAAGGATTTAATAAATCTTCAGAAAAAGATACATTGAATGAGTTTTTAGTAATTGTAATATGCACATTCACATCATTTGGCATATCATAATACTTACGTGGACGACCTCTAACCACTTTTTTTGTTGAAGATGTTAAAATACCGACATCTTCCATAGCCCTTAAATGCTCAATGATAGCTTTCTGACCTATTTGGAGCTCTTGAGATATTTCACTAACAAATCTTGGCTCTTCCCTTAAGAGATCCATGATATCACGTCTAGTCTTACATCCCATAACATCAAGAATCGCTTCCATATCAACATCCTGTTGATTTTGGTTATGTTCCATTATTTGACCTCCATAATTTTAAAAAAGTAATTAATATTAATATTACAATTTATTTATAATTGATATTCCTATACAATATTTGAATTAATATTTTCATATTAATATCTCTATACTAAAATATGGGCATAAGTATTATATTAACTTTTTGTTACTAAAAACCGAAATCTTTATATAACATTTTGTTACTATAATAAGTATAGAGAAAGATAACATTTTGTTACTTTAATATAAATTGACAAAATAAAATCTAAATCCAATGGTTATTTATTAAAAGCAGGACTGAAACAAATCAAAAAATCAAAGTTCTATTCATAAATGACCTAAACTCAAAGAGTTATTATGAGAAACCTATAAAATTCTAATAAATAATAACGAACTGGATAAACACAAATCAAAGAACATTTCAAAATCCTCTTAAAAAATCACACTATAAACAAAGATTTTATTAGATTTAAGTACACACTCTAAATCTAAAAATCATAAACACTTTTCTATTAACCCATATGATAGAAACTACAAATCTAAAATTCTTTGATTAAAGTCAAAATATTAAAGGAGCTTATCGCTCTCTTTCTCTTATTATAATACTTTATGATAAATTCATTAAAGGTGAATAAATGGCTAAGAAAAATGAGACTAAAAAATCTGAAGAAGAAATTGATGATGAAGATCAATCCAAACTTCAGGAAAAAGAAGAAAGCCCTTCTGAATCTAAAGATGAGTCTTCACAAGAAGATGGCGAAGAAAAGCCATCAAAAGATGATGAAAGTGAAGACGGCGAATTAGATAAATTAAACAAAGACCTTGAGAGGAAAGATGAAGAAATCATAGAGCTTAAATCCCATATTCAAAGACTTCAAGCAGACTTTGATAACTTTAGAAAACAAGGAGAAAAACAAAAGCAGGACTTAATAAGATATGCAAATGAAGGCCTTATTGTTAAATTCCTGGATATCTATGAGGATATGGAAAGGGCTCTTGAAAACTCAAGCAATGAAGAGGAACTTAGAGAAGGTTTGGAATTAATTTATTCTAAAATGAAAAATGCTTTAGAAAAAGAAGGTGTTGAAGAGATTCCTGCAGTAGGAGAAAAGTTCGACCCATTCAAGCATGAAGCTTTGCTTACTGTAGACAGTCCAGATCATGAAAACAACGAAATCGTTGATGAACTTATGAAAGGATACACCTTAAAGGATAAGGTAATCAAATACTCTAAAGTTAGAGTTTGCAAAAAAGCTAAAAAAGAAGAATAAACTATAATTAAAAATTAAAATTTATATTTATAAATTATTTTAAAATTAAAAAAACTAAAATAATTTCTTCAATCAAATATTTTGAAACTTAAAAATACATTAAATATTGAAATATTTGAAAATTAAAAAAATCAAAATAACTTTTATAGAAAAACAAAATGTAAAGGTGAAAACTATGTCTGATACTAAAAAAGAAAAAATTATTGGAATTGACTTAGGTACTAGTAACTCTGCAGCATCTGTACTTGTTGGTGGTAAACCTACCGTAATTCCAAGTGCAGAAGGTGCAAGCCAATACGGTAAAGCATTCCCAAGTTATGTTGCATTCACTGAAGATGGCCAACAATTAGTTGGTGAACCAGCAAGAAGACAAGCTGTAACTAACCCAGAAAACACCATCAGTGCAATCAAAAGAAAAATGGGTACCGATTACAAAGTAACTATCCAAGGCAAACAATACACTCCACAAGAAATCTCTGCAAAAATCTTGCAAAAGATCAAAAAAGATGCAGAATCCTTCTTAGGAGAACCTATCGAAAAGGCAGTTATTACCGTACCTGCTTACTTTGACGACAACCAAAGAACTGCAACCAAAGACGCAGGAACCATTGCAGGTCTTGATGTAGTAAGACTTGTAAACGAACCAACTGCAGCAAGTTTAGCTTACGGTATCGACAAGCAAGATGACGATGATGACGTAAACATTTTAGTATTCGATTTAGGTGGAGGTACCTTAGACGTAACCATTATGGAATTTGGTGGAGGAGTATTCGAAGTACAATCTACCAGTGGGGACACTCAACTCGGTGGTACCGACATGGACAATGCTTTAATGAACTACTTAGCAAGCCAGTTCAAAGCTGAAACCGGAATTGACTTAATGAACGATGACCAAGCTGTTCAAAGATTAAGAGAAGCAGCTGAAAAAGCAAAAATCGAATTGTCCACTACCTTAACAAGTGAAGTAAACTTACCATTCATATGCATGGGAGCAGATGGTAAACCTCACAACTTAATTAACAATTTAACCAGAGCAAAATTAGAAGAATTAGTAGATCCTATCGTAAACAAATGTGGTCAACCTATCAAACAAGCATTAGACGATGCTAAAATGACCAAAAATGATATTGATAAAATCATCCTTGTTGGTGGACCTACCCGAATGCCAATCGTACAAAAATTCGTAGAAAACTTCATTGGAAAACCTGTAGAAAGAGGAATTGACCCAATGGAATGTGTAGCAATGGGTGCAGCTATTCAAGGTGGAGTGCTCGCTGGAGAAATTAAAGACTTAGTTCTCTTAGACGTTACCCCATTATCCTTAGGTATTGAAACCTTAGGTGGAGTATCAACTACCCTTATTGAAAGAAACACTACAATTCCTGCTAAAAAATCTCAAATCTTCTCTACTGCAGCGGATAACCAACCTTCTGTAGACATTCACGTAGTTCAAGGGGAAAGAAAAATGGCAGCAGACAACACCACTCTTGGAAGATTCCAATTAGTGGGAATACCTCCTGCACCAAGAGGAATGCCTCAAATTGAAGTAACCTTCGATATTGATGCAAACGGTATTATCAATGTAACTGCTCAAGACAAAGGAACAGGTAAGGAACAATCAATTACCATCACTTCTTCTACCAAATTGACTGATGAGGAAATCGAAAAAGCTGTAAAAGAAGCTGAAATGAACGCTGAAGCAGACAAAAAGAAACAAGAAGAAATTGAAGTTAAAAACAATGCTGACTCCATGATCTACACTGCAGAAAAAACCATCAATGAAGATGAAATCAAAGACAAAGTCTCTGATGAAGAAAGATCCAACATTGAAAGATTAGTTGCAGAACTTAGAGAATTGATCAGCGGCGATGATATTGCAGTAATCAAAGAGAAAACCGATGAACTTACCAAAGTAGTTCAAGACATCGGTGCTAGAATCTACCAAGAAGCTGCAGCAGCCCAACAAGCAGCACAAGGTTCAGCTGGAGCAACTGGTTCTGATCCTAATGCAGGAGCAGGCCCACAAGATGACGATGACGGCACTATTGATGCTGAATTCGAAGAGAAAAAATAGATTTGAATCAAATTAGTGGTAGATTAAAATGATTATTAAAATATTTTAATAAGATTTTTAATCTATTTATTTTTTGATTTGTCATATTTACTTATAACCTCTCAAAAAATAGAAATAATAAATTGAATTCTTTTAGACATTCCTCCTTGATTTTTCTTAGCCACTTACAACCTTTTAATGTCTAAAGAATTCTTTTTATTAATTTATTATTAAAGATAGAGAGAAAGAATCAAAAACTTGTGTAAATTAAATTAAGTTTAAATATTAAAATTAACTAATAATTAATTTAGTAACTTATCATTAGTTAAAATTTAATTAAATTATTTTATTTTATGAAAAAATTATTGTTAGGTGATTTAATTAAATTTTAATTAATAGTTCAATACTATTTTTAAAAATTAATATGAATCATTAAAAAAATCATGAATTATTAAATAATCAATTATCAATTAATGTTTATAGGTGACGAAATGGCAGAGAAGCGTGACTATTATGAAGTTCTCGGAGTGGACAAAACCGCTGATGAGAAAGAGATTAAAAAGGCTTACCGTAAATTAGCTAGAAAATACCATCCTGATGTTGTGGAAGAGGATAAAAAAGAAGAAGCTACTGAAAAATTCAAGGAAATCAGTGAAGCTTACGCTGTTTTATCTGATGAAGAGAAAAGACAAAGATATGATCAATTCGGTCATGCAGGTATGGAAGGATTCTCTAATGAGGATATCTTTAGAAACGTAGACTTTGAAGACATCTTCCAAGGATTTGGAGGGGGAGGAATAGAAGATATCTTCGACTTATTCGGATTTGGCACTGGCAGATCAAGGTCTCGCAGTTCTGGCCCAAGAAGAGGAAGCGACATTTACACTGAAGTCGAAATCACCTTAGAGGAAGCAGCTAATGGTGCTGATAAGGAAGTTACTGTAAGACACGATGTATTCTGCCCAGTTTGTGAAGGTTCCAAGGCGGAACCTGGAAGTGAAGTGGAAACCTGTCCTGTCTGTGGAGGTACCGGTCAAAGAAAACAAATCAGACAAAGCCTATTTGGACAAGTTATGAATGTTGTGCAATGTGGTGAATGTAATGGTACCGGTAAAATCATCAAGGAGCCATGTCACAACTGTAAAGGTAGAGGAACCATTAAGGAAAGCAAGACCCTCAACATTAAAATCCCAGCAGGTGTTGAAAGCGGAAACCGTTTAAGAGTCTCTGGTGAAGGTAATGTTGGAGATGTTGGCGGCGGAAATGGAGACCTTTACGTTGAGATTTACATTAAAAGACATGAATACTTCGAAAGGGATGGTGCAAACCTCTACTATGAAAAGCAAATCAGTTTCGTCCAAGCAAGTTTAGGTGACACTGTAGACATTCCAACAATCAATGGGGAAGTCGAGCTTAAGATTCCACCTGGAACCCAAAGCGGAACCACATTCAGATTGAGAGACCAAGGTATGCCTTACATGAGACGTGCAGGAAAAGGTAATCTCTATGTAAACATTACAGTGGTTGTTCCTCAAAAACTCTCAAAAGAACAGAAAAAACTCTTGATCCAATTTGGTGAAATCAGTGGGGACGAAATAAAAGTCTACAAGAAGGGACTCTTTGACAAGGTTAAAGATGCCATCAATAACTAAACAATTTAACTAATCCAGATGTTTAATAAAACATCTGATTTTCTTATTTTTTTTAAATTTTAACTTTTCAAATTTTATCAATTTTCTATTTTTACTCTATATTTATTATCTTATTTTTCGACCCTATTTTTTATAAAATTTTACTAAAATTAAAAATTTATAGCTTGTTATGTAGATACTGTCAATTTAAAATATATAATTTGTAAAATAATTCAATTTAATAATAGTTATACATAATTAAAATATAGTTTATATGCCAAACCATCATTTTAAGATTACCTTAAATCAATTAAGTTAAATGAAAATTTTTAGCAAAAAATCATCATGTCAAAATGGAATTTTCATGACAAAATCATGTCAAATATTAATAATTATAAAAAACAAATAGATTATAGTAAAAATTATTAGGCAAGATTTTATGATGTACAGTATAAAAATGCGATCTTCAAAGGGAGGCCCTCATGAAGAAGGGGGAAAACATATCTCTGGAGCAGAACGTATTTTAAGAGAAGATGAAATTGAAGAGGAATTGATCAATGTTTACAGAAGGGCAATCACTCATGAGAGAGGAAAGCCAGACTTTATAAATTTAAAGATTGAAAGAATAGATGAAGAGGATATCACCTATAAGAAAAGACTAAACATTAATGAGCATCATGTAGAATCCAAAGAAGATGGATTGGGTCTTGCGAAGGAATTATTAATGGACAATGCAGTGAGTGAAGAATCTGCAAAAATGGCTATCCAAAATTTACAAGACCTTGAAGAAAGCATGCATGGAGCCATGCTTATTGATAAGGACACAGGCGACAGAATAGACAATAAAGGAATCAAGGGAGTCAGAGTAACTGGAATAGCTAGTGCAGACATTACAGAATATCGGGAATCATTGAAAAATGATGGAAGGGAAGGTCTCCATCTTGAAGAGGCACTGATTCTTGCATCCAAAATAGCAAGCTGCAAAGGAATAGTCGCAGAATTATGCTGGTCCGATGACCCAAGTTATGTAATAGGATACGTAGGAACAAAGGATAATTATGAACGTATTCCTATCCTAAAGGATGAAGGAAATCCTATTGGAGGAAGAGCATTCTTTGTTGACACCAATCAATTGAATGATGATTACACTTTAGATGATTTAATAGATTATCTTGAAAAACAAGTAGTGCTTATAGAATAAGATCTTAAATTTGATGATATTATGAATCCGAATCTTGAAAGCCAATTAAATGAAGAGTTGGAGGAACTCAAAAACAATGATTTAGAGAGAACAGTAGATGACTTAAGGTTTATCAGTTCTACAAAGGCCATTGATAAGGAAGGCAAAGAGTTTCTTGTTTTTGGAACCAATAACTACCTTGGCTTAACACATCATCCAGATGTGATTAAAGCAGCCCAAGAAGCAAGCATATATGGAACCGGTTCAACAGGTTCAAGACTGACTACAGGAGCTTCTTTTGAGGCTAGAGAGCTTGAAAACAATATCTCAGAGTTTAAAAATGTTGAATCCGCACTTATTTTTAATACAGGATATATGACTAATTTAGGAGTGATTTATGCTCTTACAAAAGAAAATGATGTCATATTCTCTGATCAATTGAATCATGCAAGCATTATAGATGGAACAAGAATCTCCAAAGCTAAAGTTAAAGTCTACAAGCATAAGGATACAAAAGACCTCGAGAATCTTATTTTAGATGAAATTGAATCCAAAAAAGATTCCAACCTATTTATTGTGAGCGATGGAGTATTCAGTATGGATGGAGACATAGCCCCGCTTCCCGAACTTGTAGAAATAGCTGACAAATACAACTGCACTCTTATAATCGATGAGGCACATGCGACTGGAGTTATCGGAAAAACAGGTAAGGGAACAGTTGAATACTATAAGGACAAGACTGGAATTGACTTAACTGACTCAGTTGATTTGCAAATAGGAACCTTAAGCAAGGCACTTGCATCAGAAGGAGGATTTGTTTGTGGAAAACAAGTCTACATAGATTATCTTATAAACAAGTCAAGACCATTCATATTCTCAACAGCACTTTCTCCAGCTACAATAGCTAGTGCAAATGCTGCATTAAATCTATTAAAGGAAAATAGTGAAAAATATTTAAATGATCTAAATTCAAACACAAGCCTGATGAGAGAACTCCTAACTAATGCAGGATTAAATATAGTTGATGGAGAAACACCAATCATACCAATCATCATAGGTCCTGCAGAATTGGCAAACAAAATCTCAAAAGAGCTTGAAAAAGAGGGAATTTTAGTATCCTCTATCAGACCACCATCTGTTCCTAAAGGTGAGAGCAGACTAAGATTGACCGTGATGGCCACTCACACAAAAGAAGAGATAGAATACACCGCTACAAAAATAATTGAAATTTGGAATATTCTAAATAAAAATTAATATGAAAATAGAGAAAATAATGGTCTGCCGAGAGTAACCCACATTCTGTTTTATACAGCATTCATCTTAGCGAACTACTCTGCTTCCCTTAGAGGTCATCAGCATATTTGTTCTTGCATCCTGTAGATTGGCCGTTTCACCGATTCCTTTAATGTCCATCAGTCAAGCATCATTGTCATCCATCAAAGGCCGTGTCGTTTCTGCTCCAGAGTCATACTTCTCAGCATAAGTCTTTCAACTTTACAGTCTATATGATGTGCGGAGTTTCCCTAGTTATAAAACCAACAGCTGTCTTCGGCTTACCATTACCAATAATTTATATTTTCTAGTATAAATAATTAAAATTTAAAAATAGTAAAAATATTAAAAAAAGTTAAAATAAAAATTAAAAAAATAAAAAATAAAAATAAAAAAAGAAGAAAGATTAATTAGTCTTATTCTGAACCATAATCAGCTTACCCGTAGATGAATCCTTATAGACCTTACCCATCTCGGTATAGCCCTGTCCAGTCTGATTGCTTGTATCTGGAGTTTCATTTAATATCTGTCCCTCTTGAACCTCAGTCACTTCCTGATTCATGGCTTCCATGACCTTTTCCTTATGTTCTTGAGTCAAGTCCTCATTAAATAAAACGCTTTGCATATTCCAAGCAAGCACTAGGAACACAAGCAAACCTACAGCTATAACCAACATTGCATCCACAAGGTTAGCTGTTCCTGCCATAGGGTCTTCTTCCTCACTATCAAAACGTCCTTTTCCTCGACGACGAGCCATAATAATCACCAAAATATATGAAATCCTTATAAAATTTTCAAATTTTAAACCATATGAATTCTAATCTATTGTAAAATTTTTTAAATATATTGTATACAATATAAAAGCTTGTTTTCTAAAAACAATTAATTAAAATTATTGTTTTCAAAAGTATATTGTAAATTTTCAATCACTTCAGTGACTATTTAAGTCTCTCATCTCTCTTGTCAATATTATCTAAAATCGCATCCATCAAAGCATCCAAGTTGGCAAGGTATTCACCAAACCATCTGCGTCTCAATTTAGATGCAAAGTATGCAATAGCACCAGATCCAATACCAATAACTGTTGTATTGAATGCAATTGTAATTGCACTTGCAAGTGTGGTTACATCACCGGTACCTAATGCTGCAAGACCTGGACCCATAGGGATTAAAGTACCCATCAATCCAAGGGTCGGACCAATTTTAGTGACAATGTCAGTCTTGTTGAGGTTTTGTGCAATCTTATCCTCTTCATTATCAATCAATCTACGAGCCAATGTTTCCCTTGACTTTTTACCAAGATGCTCTGACTCTGCCAGTTCAGATAAAATTCTCTTTTGAGACTTTTGAATATCTGCATTATTGACTACATTTTTAATGTCTTCAGCAGACTCTGCATCATAGATTGAGTAAATCATTTCTTTGATTAAGCTAACAGGTACTTTCTTACGAGAAAGGTGTTCTGCTAGAAGCTTTCCTAAAGTATATACAGCGAATACTAAAAATGCTATTAAAAGAATGATTACAGGTATCTGCAATGCCTGTGTAATAGCAGTCAATGAACTATCCAGTATAGGAAAGCCAGCACCATTAGTATTTGAGAAAAATGCAAATAAGCCATTGTTTGATCCCTGAAAGGCAGCTTCATCTGAAAAAATCAAAGCATTTCCAATATTTATCATTCAATCACCATAAAAATAAAGAAAATAAAATAATTAAGTTCAAATTATTTCATTTGACTTAATCATTATTTGAAAATCTATTTTATTACAACTTTACCAGTCTTTTTAACCGCATAGTAAGTCTTGTCACCAGCAAACTTAACTGTAACCTTGTAGGTTTTCTTTTTAGAGAGTTTAACCTTTACAGTAGCTACACCTTTCTTATTGGTTTTTGCAGTGTATTTCTTGCCGTTGACAGTGAAAGTAACCTTTTTGGACTTGATGACCTTTCCAGTTTGATCCTTTAAGGTTGCAGTAATTTTCTTAACTTTTGCAGTCCTTTTATAGGTCTTTTTAGGAACAGTCAATTTGGTTTTTGTCTTGGTTACCTTAACTTTTATTGACTTGGTGCTAGCTGTGTAATAACTGTCTCCTGCAAATTTAAGTGAAACTGTATAAGTTTTCACTGTTTTTAAAGTCAATTTGAAAGTAGCTACACCTTTTGAATTGGTTGTTGCAGTGTAGGTCTTTCCATTTACGGTTGCAGTGACTTTTCTATTTGCAATTACCTTTCCGCTTCCATCTTTCAAGGTTAATGTAATTGATTTTGAAGTTACAGTTACCGCATAAGTCTTGCCAGAAGAAGTCAAGCTTGTGCTGTCTTTGGTTAAAGTGAGTTTTCCTTTGCTGGTTGAAGCAATGTAGTTTCCTTCGCCATTGAAGTATGCAACAACGTCAAAAGCACCAACTTTGCTTATTGTAACCTTGATTTTAGCTACACCATTTGCATCAGTAACGCCAGTGTAATTCTTGCCATCAACTGTTATAACTATGCTTTGGTTAGGAATCAATGTACCATTAATGTCCTTAAGGGTAATTGAAACGTATTTATTTCCATTATTCCATTTATATGAAGCACTTGAAACAGTTAAAGCAGTATGATGAGGAGGGATTATCTCAAATGTATTTCCATCAATAACGTTCTCATCATTTTCCACAAGGGTGCGGTTTACGATTTCATGCACATTGACTGCAGAAATTACAAAACTGTTTGCAAATGTTGAATTTGTCGCTTTATTTCCTAAATAGATTCCAACACCATGGTATGGTCCTTTGATGAAAACATTATTGTCAATGAAGGAATTGTTTTTAGAACCAATTGCAGTGCTGTTTGAACTTGCACCTACAATACCTATACCATAAATGACAGGGTCATTTGAATCAAGAGTAATGTTATTGTTTGCAATTGTATTGTTGAATCCTCCATAATGAATGAATACTCCAGCAATAGTGTTGCAAGACTCATTTAACTTATAGAAAGGATCAAGGGTTGAGCTTACATTAACATTATTGTTTATGAAATTGATATTAGATGAATGTACAAATAAAGCACCATATGTTCTAAATAGGCCAGAAATCATATGGGTTCCTGGAATAACTCCATCCAATAATCCTGAGCCACCAGTACCATCAGGACAGATTACTGTGCCGTCAGAGCAAACAACAGTTCCATTTTCATAAATGACAGTATTATCTGGAAGGGTAATTACGCCACTTTCATTATTGTAATCACCAGAAGCAATTGTTGTTCCATCAGGACAAATTATTGAACCATTAGTGCAAATTTTATACCTGTCTGCACAGATAATGGTTCCATCAGCGCAAATTGTTCTACCATCTGGACAGATAGTAGATCCATCAGTACATAAAACAGTGCCGTCTGGACAAAGGACAGTTCCGTCAGGGCAACGGATTTCACCATTTGTGAGATTTTCGCATTCTTCTGGAGAATATATAGTTCCATTAATACAAATTACTTTTCCATCTGGACAAATTATTGAACCATCAGCACAGGTAGTGTATTGTCCAGGAGCATATTGTGTTCCATCTGCACAGATAATAGTTCCATCGGTACAGATTTGAGTACCATCAGCACAAATAGTAGTTCCATCAGTGCAGATAGTTGTTCCATCCGGACAAATGATTGTGCCGTCAGTGCAAACCTCATAATCGCCAGGACTATATGTTGTTCCATCTGGGCAGATAATGGTTCCATCTGGACAGATTGTTACACCTTGAACCAAAATGTTTAAACAGCTTCTGTTGTTGCAAAGGTAAGTTTCACCAGGACCAATGGTTTTGATGGAATTTCCATCAATCAAAAGATTGGTGGAATTAAATGAGAATAAAGCTACTGTGAAGTAATCACCTTTTGCTTCTAAACTGTTATTGATTACTTTGCAATCATTGGAATCCAATACATAAACTGCAAATGCTGAATAAGGATCGTAAATGGAAATATTACAATCTTTAATAGTTACATTATTGGATTTGCTTATTTGAATACCCCATAAGCGATCAGATAGTTTTTTATTAGGGTTTGTAATGTTAATGTTTTCAAAAATTAAACCATCAACTTCTGAAATAAGGAATGTTGTATCTTCAAATACTGCATTTACACCTTGAATAATGACTTTTTTATTAATATTTAATTTTCCTTTACTTGAAAAGTTACCTACAAATATTATAGTGTCATCTTCATTAACTCTTTTATTGAATGAACCTGTAAGTAAAAAATAATTATAAAAATTCTTTTCATTAATTATATGGGTATTATTTTCATCAACTATATGACTTCCAGACTCACCAATGATAATATTGTTACCTCTCAATATATTTGTACACACATCATCCATATAAATAGCTTCTTCCGCATTACTGTAAAGAGTGTTGTTTTGGATGATAAAGTCATGAGGGAAATCATTTCTTGAAGTTCTTGCCAAATGAATTGAATGTTGATCACTGGAATCTATGACATTTAACTCCATTTCAACATTAGCAATGTTTCCTTCAGCTAATAACCCATATCCTGTGACATTTAAATTATTACCATTGAGAGTAATATTGCCCCCAGTTAATACGATACCCATACCAGAACAATTTTGAATAATGTTACCACTTACAAGAGAATTCTTATTGACATTTATAGCAGCCCCTTTTATATCCTGACTGAAAAGACAGTTACTAATAATGTTTTCTTTGACTATGGAATTTGAACCTGAAATTATTGCAGCTTCCCCACCTTGCTCTACTGTAGTCTGACTATAATAAGCTCCATGTATTCCTGATATGTTATTTCCGATTATTTGATTATTGGAACCAGTAGTGGAAATTCCCCTATATACATTATAAATTGTATTGTTAATAATAAAATTATTACTACTCATCACTTGAATAGCATAAACAAATGATGAAGGTAGAGGCCTAATGGAAGAAACTGTATTATTTACAATGTAATTAGAATAACTTGCTGCATCTCCTCCAGCGCCCATTCCAGTATTTGCAGCATATCCACTGAAATAAATACCATTTGAATCATTGGTTATTACTGTATTTTGTGTGATATTACAAGACCCTGCATTATTTAAGACCATAGCGGATGGATGTCCCCAACCCTGTACATAACCAGTGGTTTGGAGAGTGTTTCTATAAATATGCAATCTATTTACTCTTGAAAAGGCCATAGGATGAGAGCCCCTACCGGAAGCAAATAGGTCATTATTATAAATTTCCATATCATTTACATCAGACACTGAAATAAGTGGCCTGTCAGCAACAGAATTGTTCATTTTTAAATTGGAAATGCTTGAACCGCTTGAACCATTTATAAAACTAAATCCACAATTGGTAAACTGTGCTGTGCCTTTTGTACTGGTTACAATCAAAGGAATATTGATTATAAACATTTTATCTGTGAACTTTCCTGAAAAGTCTAAAGTGTCTCCAGCTTTTAGTTTTCCAGCGATGATATTTCCATTTGAATTAAAGTAAGTGGAATATTTGCTTTCTGTAAATTGTATAGTAGATGCAAGAATTTCATTATCAGCGCTAGCACCTAGACGGTTTTCCACACCTACTTCACTTTCAACATCATCAATACTTCCTACATTATCGCTAATGCTCTCATCATCCACATTAGCAATAACATCATCAGTATTTTCTTCATCATCAATACTGGAACCATCGATTTCATTTACAGCCGTTTCTGTAGCTGCCAAATCGATATTAGCATCACTATCCCCTATTATTGAATCTGAATCTACATCACTTGCACTTATAGATCCAATAGCTAATATCAATAGAATCAATAATCCCAACATTGGAATAAATTTATTAGAATTCATATGTTTAAACACCTCGATTTATAAAATAAATCATTTAGCATGCTAGATTAAAATAATAAATTACTAAATTACATTTCATTTTAATATGATTTTTTAAAATGATAAATCAAACTTGATAAAAAAATAAAATATAATTTAAGAATTTTAAAACTAAATTTATACATTTATATTTATTATTATATAATAATATAAATTTTACGAAATAGTATTAATTATAAAAGGAGTTGAAATAGAAAAGATGGAGAAGAAGATAAAAAACAATATAGAAAAAATTAGATAAATAATTAAAAAAAGAAAGGTAAAAGTAGAAACTTTAATAACTTAAAATATTAATTTTTGCCAGGTATTTCCTAATAAAAAATAAAAAAGAGAACAAATATTAGATATTTATTCTTTTATCCAAATTATTCTTCTTCATCATCTTCGTCTTTTGCACCTAAGAAACTGAAACAGAAGACCAATATTAAGAGTAAAGCTACAACCGGTACGAATACTCCACCAGATAAGGATTTACTTGCAACCTCTTCAAGTTCACTTGCAATGATGTCAGATCCATCACCTGCTTCACCTGAATCTCCAGCACCATCATTTGCAGAAGATTGGGCATTTGCATTGAAATTGGAATTTACATTACCGAATGAACTTGCTCCATTGGAATCAGAATTACCTGAATTGCTTGATTGGCTTGAAGTACCATTTGTATGAATTGGACTTCCAGAATTTCCATTGGAACTGTCATCTGAATTGGAACCATATCTTGAACCTGTATTACCTGAAATATGGTTCATTCCAGTATTATCCTTAACAGCAGCATTTCCTCCGCCTTTTGATGAGGATAACTCATTATTTGCAATTGTATTGCCCACTGAACCGTCAATGGTAATTGCATTGTCCCCATCAGTTATGATGGTATTGTCTGAAATGATGTTTCCATTGGAACCCTTTTCAAGCAATATTCCAGTGTTGATCAATGTCACTGAATCTGGGTGCTCCGGCCCTTGTGCAGGGTCATTGATACCATCACCAAATGAATGGATAGTGTTGTGAGTGATATTGTTTCCTGAAGAACCGTAAAGGCCCACTTCACTGAAACTACCGTTTGCATAGATTTGGTTGTAGCTGATATCATTGCTCCAAGCGGAATAAAGCTCTACAGCGTAAATTCCTGCACGGCCAGTAAGATTAAGGGTATTGTCCTTGACTTTAGCACCTTGTGAAATCTCCAATGTCAATCCGTATGTATAATTATTGGAATAAAGATTGAATTGGTTGTCTTCAACAACAGTGTCTTTGGAATTGTGCCTTAAGATCATTCCCATAGCAAAGTAATCCGCATCTATTGTAATGTTGTTCTTTGCGAAAATGTTTTCACATGCATAAGTCACGGATTTACTTGTATCATCACCAGATGAACCCATTCCATAAAGGAATGGATCATGTCCATGAATGTAAACATTGTTTTCGCTGATATTGTTTCTATTGGACTCATAGTAAATGTAAAGGCCAATTAGAATGTTTACAGAAGGATTATAAGGCACTTGGAAACCTTCTACAGTTGAAGTGACCTCGATGTCATTGTGAATGAACTGGTTATCGCTTGAGAAGTCCAATATCACACCATATGTCTTGGAAAGCTCTGAAATACTGCGAACTCCATCAATACAAATTGTTTCATAATAAGGATACAATTCACTTGTTCCAATAGCTAATATTGTGTTGTTTTCAAAAAGGGTATCATATGTCTCATAAGTCAAGAGAGCAAATACCAAATTGTCTCCTTGACACTTTATGCTATTGTTTGCAACTGTATTGTTATAGGAGTCGCAAAGGTAAATTCCATAGGATGTATTCTTATCCCATATTGTGATATTGTTTCCTGTAATCACTTCATTATCGGCTTCATAAACATAAATTCCCCAAAGGTTGCAATTGCTGTCATCAGTACCATTGTTTATAATATTGAAGTCCTGTACCTTACAGTTAGAGGTATTTACAAAGATAGTGGTATCCCTTAAGAATGCATTGTCACCGATAAGGCTGACAATCTTGTTCAAGACAATCTTGCCTTTAGGTGAAAAGCTGCCGCTGAATACCAACACATCCCCATCCTTAACATTGTCTCTTAACTTGCCGTTTGAATCGAAATAGGTATTGTAGTTCTCTTCAGTTACCTGATAAAC
>NZ_JAEDCO010000024.1 GCF_016294135.1 Methanobrevibacter ruminantium | reverse complement strand
CCTGCACCAATCACATCTGCATTGTAAATAGAGTTATTTGCAATCAAGGTGTCATTACCACCATAAATACCATAGTCTCCACCGATACCGTTATTCTCATCAAGACCATTTATGTCATAAATCCGGTTTCCTATGATATAGTTATGAGCATAGCTGGAATGGATTCCACGGTACATGCGTATAATGGTATTGTTCTCTATGTGGTTATAGTTTCCAGTTATATAAACACCGTAAGACCAGAATGAAGGAGTTTCAGAAGTTGCCCTAATGGTATTGTTTGCTATGATGTTGTTGCTTGATGTGGAAGTACCATAACAAAGGTATACCCCATAGGAATTTTCAACTGTGATGTCATTGTTAACAATTGAATTCCCATGTGCATCCCTTAAGCTAATACCAGAATGCTGCCAACTGCTGTTGTCTCCAGAATTCTCTTCATCATGATTGACTTCTGATGAGCCTATTGCTGTGTTTACAGGAACAACTGTCTTGATAATGTTATTTTCTACAATACAGTTATAGGTGAAGCCATCAAGGGAAATAGGATAGCCGTTATGTCCTGTAGTGAAAATATCATTATTGAAAATCCTTATGTTTTTAGATCCAATTACCCAAACTGCAGATATGTCTGGAAGGTCTGATTCAATTTTCAAGTTGGAAACGATTGCATCATATGCAAAATTCTCATTTGATACATTATAGTAGTATATTGGAGAATTCTTCAATCTTGCATTGTTTTCTGTACTTGTAATTGTCAAAGGAATATTTATTATAAATTTCTTATTAGAAAAATTACCGGACAAATTAATAGTGTCATTAACTTTCACTAATGAATTGATTAAATTACCATCAGAATCAAAATAACTTGAATAATTTGCTTCGGTTATGGTGTGGACTGTTTTTTCACCATCTCCAAGATTAGATCCAGACTGTGGATTTTCATTTGATCTTTCTTCGTTGGAATTATCTGCATTGGATATGATATCATCATCAATTGCATCAGAAAGGGAATTAGATTCAGAAGTTTCTAAAGCCCCAAGATTATCAAGTTCCGGGACATTGGAAAGTGGACTGGATTCCAAGCCATCTGATAAATTATAATCCAAATCATCGATATTTGATGCGCAAGCAGTGTTTAATCCGATTAAAAGAAAAACCATAACGAACAGTAAACTAAAACCGATTATTCTTTTACTTCTCATCAAACACCTCCAGCAATTTTCTTTTTTTCAACAACTATTTTCATATGACTAAAACCTAGATAAAAGTTTTTAAACTAAGTTAGAGTCAATCTTTCATAAATATTTTTCAATTAAAGTTTCTTTATAAAATATAAAATATATTTGAAAATATATTTAATACATTATTAATTTATTATTGTTAATATTTATAAATATATCCCATTTAGTAATGAAAATATAAAAACAAAAAAGCAGTTCAAAAGTGGAAATGAAAGATTGGAAAGCAAAGCAATCGTTTTTGATAATATTAAAAAAATAGCATTATATAACACTGTTATATAAGTGTTCAATAAAAAATAGCAGGGCCTAGATTTGAACTAGGGCTCTCGGGGTTATGAGCCCCGCGGGATCACCAGACTACCCCACCCTGCTAAACGAATACAAAAGGATAAGTTCCTTTAACATTATAATATTAGACACCATCATATATAAATATTTGCATAAGAAAGGGAAAGAGCCCCCCTATCATAAATAGCAATAAATATAGAATAATTAGTCTTTAAAATAAAAAAAAGTAAAAAAAGAATAAAATTTATTCTTTTCCAGCTCCAACTGCAACTTCTTCTGCTTCCTCTAAATCTTTTTCTGCCTCTTCTAAAGCTTTGAGACGTTTATCAAGATCTTCGATTTTAGCATCGGTTGCATTGGTGAACTCACTGAATCTTTTCTCTAAAGCTTCAATGCTGTCACAAGCAGTTGTATACCTTTCTTCTAAGGAGGATAAATCATCAGTGGTTACTAAAGACCAGCTTTCAATCAATTCCTCACTTCTTTCATCCAAGAAGGAATCCAATCTTTTTGAAAATGCATCTGTAGTGTTAGCATAGGATTTATCAATGTCCTTAAAGGTATATTTAATCTTATCACCCATGGATTTCTTCTCTTGAATATCTTCGTCAACAAGATTGCTAACATTATTCTCCTTAGGTGAAAATTTAAGAATTTCCTTAATGTCAATATTTCCATCATTTGCTGTTTTAATGTAATAGTAGACTAAAAACACTATAGCAGCGACTAATATAATGACAGCTAATAATTCAATGATATCCATAATAAAACCTCATTATAAGAATTATTCATTATCTAAAAAACTTAAACAATTAAACTAATAAAATGATAGAAACGGAATTTCTATTTTTTATTAAGTTTTTTCTCTTTCTCTTCAATTTCCTTAAGCATTTTTTCTAATTTTTTAAGTTCGGTTTGAGCTTCAAGACGAGCTAAACGTTCATTGATCTCACTGTGCAAGTATCCCACATTGCTCATGACTTCAGCAGTGGAATCCCTGATTTGTGTGAGTTGTGCTTGTTGTTCTTCAGGCAATTGAATTGGATTTTCCATAATACGTTTGTTTTCTAAATCCTTTTCAACCATAGCTATTTTCTTAAGCTCAATTTCTTTTTCCATTAATTTTAAAGTATTATTGGATTGACTTACCTTTTTCCATTGGCTTACAACAATGATTACAACAACAGCCAATATAATTACTAAAATAAGCATAAAGATTTGATCTGGAATAAGTTCAGCAGCCATATTTTTTCCTCCATAAATCATAATAAATCATATTTTAAAAAATCATTAAACCCGATTAACAATAAAAATTATTCAAATATAAATTAAAGATATTTAAATAAGAATAAGTATATTATATAATTAAGAGTATATAAAAATTTTTATATAAATGTTTAAAAATTTAATATACGATAAATATTTATTATGATTAACTAATGCTAAAAATTAAAAAATATTATTAAAAAAAATATTAAAAAATATAATTAAAAAAAATTTAAAAAATTTAAATAAAAAATATACTTAAAACCAAAGTGATAATATGGTTGATGAAATTAAATCTTATGAAGAAGCTGGAAAAATCGTATCAAAAGTAAGATCAGATGCTTCAAAAATGATTCAAAACGGTCTGCCGATTCTTGAACTTGTGGAATTCGTGGAAAGTGAAATACTCAAGTCTGGTGCAGGGATTGCATTTCCTTGCAACGTTTCAATAAACGAAATCACTGCACATTACACCTCACCTGCAGGAGACACCAACAAAATGGTTACAGGAGATTTGGTAAAGCTCGACCTTGGAGCTGAAGTCAATGGTTATATTGCAGATTCCGCTGTGACAATTATGGTTCCAGGAGACAATCTCGAAGAACTCTTTGACGAGGAAACATTAGAGCTCAACCAAAGAATCATTGATGCCTCAGCAGCAGGACTTGAAGCTGCAATCAGCACTGTAAGGGCAGGAGTAAAGGTCTGTGATGTTGGAAGAGCAGTTGAAGAAGCGATTGGAGAATATAATCTTAATCCTGTAAGAAACCTTACAGGCCATAGCCTTGAACACTGGAACTTGCATGCAGGAATTTCAGTGCCGAACTATGACAATAATGATCCAACAATTCTTGAAGAGGGACAAGCTGTAGCAATCGAACCTTTTGCAACAAATGGCGAAGGTATCGTAAATGACTGCCCTATGGCATATATCTTTTCATTTTTACAGTCAAAACCATTTAGGATGAAAAATACTCAAAGGATGCTTCAATATATTGAAAAGAATTATCGTTACTTGCCATTTAGTGGACGCTGGCTTACAGAAAACTTCAATGAACATAGAGTGAACTCAGGCCTTAAGCAATTAGGGGATGCTATGGCAATATATCCATATGCTGCACTTAAGGAAAGAACAGGTGCATGGGTATCACAAAAAGAGCATACTTTGATTGTTGAAAGTGATGGTTGCAATATTACCACACTTTAAATTTCTTTTTTTTAATTATTTTTTTATTAAATTTTAATGTCTTTTTTCATTTATAAAAATAGTATAATAAATAATATTTAAAATAATCTCTTTTTAAAAATAGTTATCAATTTTAAAAATTAGACAAAAATAGAATCAACAAATGATTTTAAAAAAATAAAAAAAAGATCTAGGATTTGAGCATAAGCTCAAACACTAGATAAATAAACAAACTTATTTTATTTTAATTTTACCAGTCTTTTTAACTGCTTTGTATTGAGTGTCACCTGCAAATTTAACTGTGTACTTAAAGGTTCCTTTTTTAGTTAATTTAACTTTGAAGGTTGCTTTACCTTTTGAGTTAGTTTTTACAGTGTATTTTTTCTTATTAACAGTTAAGGTAATTTTCTTCTTAGCGATAGCTTTACCTTTAGAGTTCTTAAGAGTAATTACAACTTTTTTGGTTTTTGCAGTACGTTTGAAAGTCTTAGTAGGAGCAGTTATTTTGGTTTTCTCCTTGTTAAGTTTTACTTTAGCTGAAACAGTTGATGCAGCGTAAACACTGTCCCCTGCAAACTTAATGGTTACAGTATAGGTTTTTGCAGCAGTTAAAGCTAATTTAACAGTTGCAACACCTTTAGCGTTGGTATTTGCAGTGTAAGTTTTACCGTTTACAGTAAAAGTAACTTTCTTGTTAGCAAGGATATTGCCTTTTGCATCTTTCAAGGTTGCAGTGAAAGATTTGGTTTTTGCAGTAGCAAGGTAAGTTTTTGCGGATGCAGTGGTTTTAGTTGCAATCTTATTAATGGTAATTTTTGCACTAGCATCTGATCCTCTGTAGTCATCATCACCTAAGTAGAAAACTTCTACATTGTAGGTTCCACCTTTATTGAGAGCAAATGGTAATAAAGCAACACCTTTAGCATCAGTGGTTAATTCATACATTTGATTGTTGAATACTACTTTTACAACTTGATTTGCTAATGGCATTCCACCAGCAGTTCTTAAAGTAATTTCATAACTACCGTTTCCACTAGAAGCTGCGGTGACAGTGATATTATTTGCTTCAATAGCAGTGTCTGATCTAAGTGGAGTTTTTTCAGAGACATCATTACCTGAGGTTTTTACATCAGTATTTCCTTCTCCAACTAAAATACCTGCATTTGCAGTTCCTAAACTATCTGAAACAGTTATTGTAGTGTAATTTCCACCATCAATGGAGATAGTGTTATCTTCAATAATTGCTCCAGTTTGATTATTAATACCAACACCTACTGCACCAACACCTACAACATCAATCTCGTTTGCACGAATTATTAAATCACTACCTGAAGTAGTTGCAGTAATACCATAAGCCATATTATCTGAACCAACAGTAATGTGGTTATTTGCAATTGCTGCATTAAATAAATAGTTGGTACCAATACCATAAGCAGGGCCATCACAAGTAGCAGTAATATCGTTTCCATCAATTATTACATCATTACAATTGGATACGAAAATACCTTCAGTCATTTTTCCGCCAGTACCGGTAACGAAAAATTCGTTTTCAAAGATCATGATATTGTTGTGTTTATTTTCAAGGCTATACTCCTGCCAAATGTCTATACCATAAACATATTTACTACCTGTGATATTGATATGGTTGTTGTTTATAGAAATGTTATTACATCCGTTAGTTCCAGAATTAATAGCAATACCATATACAGTTTGAGTAGTACTTGGAACAATAATTTTATTATTAGTTATTTCTACATTATTGACTTCTTCAAGAGTAATAGCACCATCTTTAAGTTCAGGATATTCAATTGTTAAACCATCAATTACAGTACCATCAGCACCTGCAACAAGTTTGATTTTACTGTTTACTAATTTTTTACCAGGGATTCCCTTAATAGTTAATCCAGTGTCAATAACGAAATTTTTATTGGTTAAATCACCTAATAAAAGAGCATCTCCGGCACTTATAGGAGCATCATCTTTAATGGTTCCATCATCATTGAAGTAAGTGGAATAAGTATTATCATCAATTATGTAACTTGATTGTTCGGTATTATCTTCAATAACTGGCTTTAATTGTTCATCTTCTACATTAGTGTAATTAATTTTATCAACAGTAGTGTAGATTTCATTGTCTTTTACAATGTTATTTGAATTAGGATCAACATTGTTTATAAAAATTGCAGCACTATGATTACCTAAATAATTACTACAATAAGCATTATTTTCAACATCAGGATTAGCGAAGACAGTTACAGTGTTACCACTAATTTCAACATCAGGAGTGTAGGTTGCAATACCATGAGCTCCTTTTGCAGAATTAACTGTTACATCATTATCTGCAATAACAAAGTTTCTTGAACCTTCGAATGCTTTTGCACTTATTACACTAATACCATTAGCCATATCATTAGAATCTAAATATACTGTATTTTTTCTAATGGTTACATTATATGGAGCAGTGACTCCATCTCCTAACCAATTACTTGAATCAGCAAGAGCAATACCATAATTTGCAGCATCGTTCTCAGTTTTAACATAAATATTATTATTTTCTACTATTGAATTAGTTAGGGTATCTAAATAGATAGCTTCACCCATACCGGTAGCAGAAGTTGTATGCATATTAACAGTATTGTCAGATATGACTAAATTTTTAGCATTAGCACTGCCTGGAACATAACCTGGACCATATATGGATACATCAATACCATAATTATATGTAGCTGCAGTTTCCATATTTATTACATTATTAGTTACTGCTATGTCTTCAGAATGTCCATATATTACAATAGCCATTGGAGAACCTGAATAAATACTATCATAAGTTAAATTCAAGTTATTGTTATCAACAGTTATGTCTTTAGATTCATCATTTACAACAATTCCATCTTTATTGATGTTTACAATTACTAAATCTTTAACGATTACTCCACTTACACTACCTGCACCATCACCAATGATTATTGTGGAATTAGTTAAAGAATCACCTTCAACACCGGTGACATTAATATTAGAACCTATTAGGATTTTAATAACCTTATTAGTTAAATTACCTAACTTTAAAGCATAATTTCCTTCAGGGTTTAATAAATCAGTAGCAGTACCATCATCATTGAAATATTTAGAATAAGTTTCATCGTCAAGATCATAACTATTTGTACCTTCACCGATAACAGCACCGCCATCATCATTTACAATCTCATCTGCAGTATCTGCAGTACTTAAATCATCGGCAGAGTCTGTAACGTCGACAGATTCCTGAATGTCACCATCTGTGACAGCGACAATTCCAGCATCGTCTACAGACTCTGCACTTACAGCCCCAATAGCTAATATTGAAACCAATAAAATAGCTAAAACGACTGTGAATTTACTAAGCTTCATAATATAAAACCTCTTCATAAATTCGTAATACATATAATAATTTTCTAAAAATTCTTTTACAAAATAATCAAAATACTTGATAAATTTTGATTATTAATATATATCTATATAATTATTAAAAAGGTTTTCTATTATAATTTATAAAATATAAAATATATTTGAAATAAAAATTAAAAAAAATTAAAAATAGATATTAGTTTAAAAATTATAAAGATAAAATAATAAGAAAATAAAGAAATTAAAAAGAAGAACAAAGAAAATTTAAAAAAGAAATAATCTAATAAAACTATTTTATTTTAAGTTTAGCCTTTTTAGTGGTCTTTAAATAAGTGCCGTCTCCAGCAAACTTAACTGTGAATTTATAAGTTTTCTTCTTGGATACCTTAACTTTCACAGTTGCGACACCTTTCTTATTTGTTTTTGCTGTGTATTTCTTGCCGTTTACAACGAAAGTCAATTTCTTTTTGACAATTGCCTTACCACTTTTTGTCTTCAATGTGGCAGTTAATTTTTTAATCTTTTTAGACTTCTTATAAGATTTGTTTTTAACAATCAATTTTGTAGAGACCTTCTTTACATAAAGTTTGAGGCTTTTACTGATAGGACTGTAAACATTATCTCCTGCAAACTTAACTGTCACTGTATAAGTTTTAGCCACTTTGACATTTACTTTAACCTTAGCAACTCCCTTTGAATTTGTGTAAGCAGTATAAGTTTTGCCGCTTATGATGAAACTGATCTTTCTATTTTTAATCAGTTTTCCATTGATATCCTTAAATGTTGCTGTCAAATACTTATTGACATTAACATAGTAAGACTTGTTTAGAGCGCTTAAGCTTGCCTTTTGCTTGTTGACAGTTACTTTTCCTGGTGCAAATGATGCACTATAATCATTATCACCTAAGAAACTGACTAAAAGATTGAAAATTCCATAACTATTTATATTGACTGGAAGTTTAACCTTTCCATTTGAATCTGTGGTTAAGTTATAAATCGCATTATTGTAAGAAATGTAAATGAATTTATTGGACAATCTATTTGCATTTTCATCCATTAATTCCACTTCAAAATACCCTAACCTGTTTCCATAAATATCCTTATCTAAAGCATTGCAAATCAAATTGACAGGTAGAATAAAAGTTTTTAATCCATTATTGAAATTGATCTCATTGGAGGAATCATTGGATAGGTAATATCTGACCTGATTCATATTTTCAATTAGATTATTATTTTCAAGATTAATATTATTTAAAGACTCAAATAATGGCCTTTCTGCAATGGCTTTTACAAGATAAATAGAAGATTCTTCAACATCATCATTGTTTTTTAGGAAAGTGTTGTTTATGATATTGGCAATTGGAATATCAAGGGCTGTTGGATTTGTGGAATTTTTCATTAATGATAGAATGAATAAGTCATTATTGTCCAATATTACAGTCATGTTAATCAAATCAACTGTATTTTTGCCGGATATGACAAATAAAGGATTATCACTTGATACCAATTGATTGGAACTGGAATCAATATTATCCAACAATATTCCACCAACTATGCCAATTGACTTATTTACAATTATGGAATCTTTGATTGAATAAAGACCATTACCTAAATAAATGATTTCTCCTTCTTTTGCACTGTCAATTGCATTTTGGATATCCTTTGTAGGATTGTTGGAATGACTAATGATTACTAAAGCATTGTTTTCATATATTGTATTGTCTGCAATATTGGAATTTGACACTTTATTAAAATAAAGTCCAAATGCAGTGTCTCCACTTACAGCAATATCATTGGAATTGATTTTTGGATTTTTGCTATTTACTAGATTGATTCCATAAATTAGCCCATCTTCACGATTATTTGTTATGGAAATATTATTATTCAAAACAGTTAAAGCATCTGTAATGTCTTCATAATTGTTTAATCCTTCATTAAGGGCAGAAATAGCTGAAATGGAATTTAAATCAGCATTTAGATTAAAAACATTACTCAATAATCTTATATTTCCAGCGCTTTCATCTGCACCTATAATCTTAATGGAGGATAAACTTGCATCCCCTGAAATATCGGAAACATCAAAACGATTATTTTCTATGATTAAATTGCTTACTCCATCTTTGATTATAATAAATGAAAAGTCTTTTTTAAGACAATTATTCTCCAATTTAAACCTTAAATCAGATATATTGGTGTTTGTTGCCATATCTTCAAGAATTATAGTGGAATTAGTTATTACAGAATCCTTATATGATGAAATGATTAATGGAATATCAATCCTAATGGTTTTATTTGTTAAATTTCCAATCTTTAAAGTGTCTCCAATAGCTATGTCAAAATCATCATGGAAAGTTCCTGCGGAATTGAAAATTGAATTGTAATTTTCATCACTTACTATATAAACAGTGATTTTTAAGATTGAATCATTTAGTGACTCTATATCCATATCTGCTAATGTTCTAATGATATTTTCACCATATAAAATATAACTTCCATTATCATTTAAAATGGCAGGATTATATTCATTGATAATAATGAAATTATCCACCATGTTAATCTTTGAATTATTCAATACTAATGCATAATTTAGAGAATCGACAGTAATTCTGTTATTTATAAAACTAATGTTTTCAACATTATCAAAAATGAATCCATTGATATCTTTTTCAATGATTACGGAAATATTTTCAATTTTAAGGTTTGAAGAACCTATAACGAAAGGAATATCCATTATTTGAGCATCTTCGCCTAAAATGGATATGCTTTGACCTATTGTAATTGAATCAACTGCCAAATTATCAAAAGTTCCTTTAAATAAAATATAATCGATGCCTTTAAGATTTTTCAAGACACCTTGATTGTCAAAAGGAACGAAGAATGTGTCATTAGTTATTACTATTGAATTGTTAAATGCAGATATATTTGACTTAGATTCAATTTCTGCAAAGTTAATTGCTGCATTTTTAAAATCAAAAATTTGATTATTCACTAAATAGATATGGTCTGGAATTTTAGTTTTTGACAGCATTTTAATTAAAATAGCAGTCCCGTCTGGAGTGTGAATTGCATTATTAGAAACTGTTACATTAGTCATATTCCCTCTAATGTACATTCCATTTCCTGAAGCCATATTGATGAAATTATCATGAACTAAAGTATTTGAAGCTGAAATTGAAAACTCAAAAGCATGCTCTCCAGTTATATTCTCAATTACATTACCAATTGCAGTACAATTTACAGTAACATAAATTGCAGATCCAGTTATCTTGCTGTCATGAATGGTATTGTTTATGATAGTGTTGTCATATGATGCATGGATTCCATACTCTCCACCATCAGTACCATTGTTTCCTTCATAATAACTTCCTGCAAGATTATAAATGTTATTGCCAATGATTTCATTAAAGCTTCCTTCTGAATCAACTCCCCTATACATCAGGTAGATTGTATTGTTTATTGCCTTATTGTAATCTCCCATGATATGGACACCATAAGCCCATGCTGAAGGGTTAGGAAGGCCAGTCTCTTCGCTGATTGCAGAAGATCTGATTGTATTGTTATAGATGTTATTGTAATTGGATTTTTCCCAACCATAAGTTGTTAGATATATTCCATTTGAATCCTTTATAGTAACATCATTGTTATAAATGTTGTTGTAGTGAGACTCTCCAAGCAAGATTCCTGCACGTTTCCATGACATATTCATATATCCAGTGAATGTTGTTTCGAAGATATTGTCATGTATGTTGCAATAGGTGGAGCCTACCAAAAGGGTTGGATTACTGTTTGCTCCTGTTGAATAGGAATTACAGTTAAAAATGTTTATATGGCTTGAACGAACGACATAAACAGATGGATGCTTTTCAATATCGACAGTAAACCTTAAATTGGAAACATTTGAGTACATTGAAGAGTTAACGTCCAAATATTGGACTACACAATTATTAAGATAAGCATTACTTGAACTGCTTGTTATTGAACAAGGAATTGTAAATGTGAAATTCACCTTATTGAAATTTCCGGATAAATCCATAATGTCTCCAGACTTGACAATAGTTGTATCCACAAAACCATTTTTGAAATATTTTGAATAATTGGAAGGAGTAACCTTATGTACATTTCCAATAGATCCTGCAGATAAGACATTATTTTGAGAGTTGTCATTATTTATCGCATCAAGAACAGCCAGATTATCCTCTTCATTTTCATTAGATGCTTGGTAAAAATTAGAACCTTCTGATTGATCTGATATTTCTTCATTTGAAGAGACCTCTTCAATAGGCATTTCCTGAATGCCAATATCATCAATAGAAGATTGGATATTATCATTATCAACCTCTGAAGCACTTACAGCAGAAATGCTTAAAATTATTAGAATAATTGATAATATACAAAACTTACTTAATCTTTTCATAATTTCACCAAATAATCTAAATATTAATTTAATTTTTAACAAATAAAATTTATTATTATGTTTAAGATTTTTATTTTATTATATATTAATTATTTGATTAGATTGGAAAATGTTGATTATAAAAATAGAAAATATGAAAGATAGTAAAAAATAGTTAATAAATAGATAATAAAAATAGTTAAAAATAATACGAACAAATAAAAAATTCGTAAAAAAAAAGTAAAAAGAAAAAAGAAAAAATTTGTATCAAAATTGAGATAATTTTGATCAAACTTTTTCTAAAAGTCTGGAAGAGTTTAGAAAGGACTTGGAAGTCCCATGTTGACTCTTCTTTCGATTTCTTTTTGACCTTTGTCTTTCTTACCGTTAGCTAATTTTTCGAGTAATCCTAAACCAGGTTTTACATCATCCATTGGTTTGGTTTCGATTACACCAGCTTCAACAGCTGCGGTAAAGATGTCTGCTCCGTTGTCAGTTCTGGTGAATACAGTGGACCAGCCATCTGGGGAACCTACAGAACCGGTTGATACATCAGCTAATTCTGCAACATAGTCGAGACAGATGTTACATCCAGCTTGTTCGTATCCATGGGTTTCTTTTAATGCAAGTCCAGATTCTTTTTCAGGATCGGTAATCCAGAATTTTCCTTTACCAATGTCCATTTTGTTAACATTGTCTAAGGAAGAGCTCATTTTACCTTCTACGAAGGTTTTTAAGGAATCTCTTGGGAAGTTTTCCATACAGAAAATACCGATGATTAATGCGAGTTTATCTGCTACAAATCTGGTAGCAAATGGGTAGGATTGCATTTTTCTGAGTCCCATAATTTGACAAGGGGTTCCTACAGTTCCGATTTTTTCAAGACCGTATTGCCTTACAGCTTCTTTGAGTCTGATTGCGTTTGGAGAGAAGGTGTATTTGGTACCTGCTGCTGCAATGATTTCTTCTGGAGTCATTGCAATAGTTGGTTCAGGTTTCCATGCGTCTTCAGTATCTCCAGCAACAATAGCTCCTTCAATGATGTTTTCTTCTAAAGCGTAGCATAATAATGCGCTTACGATTCCACCATCTTGTGCGACTTTTTGGATTGCTTTGTCAGTAGCTCTTGCAGATACTACTTCTTTATATGTACCGAATGCCATTTTACTTCCTCCTATAATCCTAAGTCTTTTTTAATTTGTTCAGCAGGGAACCAGGTTCTTGGACAGTGAGTAGTACATGCACCACATTTAATACATCTGTTCTTATTGTGGGATGGTCTACCTTCTACCATTTCAAGAGCTCTGGTTGGACATGCTAATACACAAGTTCCACAACCACAACATAATGCTTTGCTTACAACATTGGTTTGTAAGTCACAACCACATGCTAAGTTGCATGCTGCCATGTCTAACATAGGTTGTAAGTAATCCATGTCACCGTTAATTAATGCAACAACTACTTTTGCAATAATTTCAGGGGATGCTGGGCATCCTGGAATAGCACAATCTACTTTAATTAAGTCAGAAATTGGTACAAATGATTCATGTTTTGGTTGAGCTAATTGTCCACCACGTGCGTAACGGGTGAAACAACCAGTCATAGCACAAGATCCAAATGCGCAAACTAATCCTGATTTTTCTCTTACTTCCATAAGTTCTTTTACACTGTGTTCATCTTGTAAACAGACAGACCCTTCGACTAATGCTAAATCCATTTCAGGCATTTCCCATAAATCTACTAAAGTTGTTCCGTAAACAATGTCCACCATATCAGTGAGTAAGGTTGAGAGAATGTCATAGTTTTCAGTTAATGACATACCGTCTCCAGTACAACCACTCATGTGAATATATCCTATTTTTGGTTTGTCAGCCACTTTTTCAACCTCCTGTGTTGAAGATTCTTTACTTATTTGCTCAGATGATTCTGCTTGTTTTTTAGCCTCTTCTTCAGCTGCAGCATCAGCTGCTTTCTTTGCCTCTTCAGCAGGCTTTGATTGAGCTTCTACTTCACTTTTAATTTCTTGTTTTAATTTAGCTTTTGCTTCATCATCTTCTGCGTCCGGTTTAGCTTCAAGGCCTAAAAATTTTCTTAATTTATTTTTTAATCCATCAAGCATTGCTAAACCCCTTTAAAGTTCATTTAATATCATTTCAATAGCTTTTGGAATAGCCGCCTCCACTGGCTCTGTTAAGCCCATATCAACATCTGGTGCAGTGATTTCTGCCGGTTTACATCCTACAATGACTACCTCAATGCCCATATCCACTAGATCGTGAAGTGGTTCTTCTACAGGCCAAGTATGAGCGTTCTCATATTTGCCTTTAGGCATGTCATAAGGTGAAAAAATCTTAAGGGTTCCTGGTTCCGCATTCCATTCAACCACGTCAACTACAATAACTTTTTTCCAATTATCATCAGGCATGGAAAAAATGAAATGAGTCGCCCCGGTTCCTGCATCAATGAACTGAGTGTCTTGCGGCATTTTAATATCATTTTCTTTAAAATAATCTTCTAAAGCATGAATAACCATTGGACCGAAACCGTCATCTTTAAACAATACGTTTCCACATCCAACAACTAATCTTCCTGCATCATAAGGCATGATATTCCTCTCTATTAAAATCTATAAAATTAAATTCTCACCATTTCGTTTTTAACAACTGATCCATCTTCGTCATCAACTACCATTACGTGAGTTGCACAAGATAAACATGGGTCGTAAGCTCTGATTACGTGAGGTCCCCATTCGTGATGGAATCCTTCAGTTGCAGGACCCATAGTTGGGATGTTCCAAGTAGTTGGTACTAATGCACTGTAGAAAGCGGTTTTTCCGTCTTTTACTTGTGCCATGTGAATATCAGTTCCTCTAGGAGCTTCTACTACACCGATACCTAATTTGTTGGTTCCTCTTGGGTCGAAATCTGCGAGGGTATTAGCAGCAGTGTCTAATTCATCTAAGATAGCAATAGCTCTGGAAAGGTAAGTTTTCATTTCACGAGCTCTAGCTAAGTGTTGAGCTACAACACCTTTTTCTTTGTAGCCTTGGAATTTATCTAATCTTGCTCTAGGACCAGTTTCTACATTTAAACCATCGTATAATGGTACAGTAGTACATGCTCTTTTACCGATTTCTGGGTCATCATACCATAATTCTGGTACAATTTCAGTGAATCTGTCAAGATCGAAGAATTCTCTTTTACCGTAAATAACATCACTTGCAAATACAGGAGCAGTAATAGCACCTAATCCTTCAGGAATGTCCTTTTCAAGGATTAAGTTAGTCATCAATTCAACGTGGTTGTCTACTACTGGTACTAATGCTTTGAGTCTGGTGTATAATTTTTTACGTGCAAGTTCAGATAAGTTTCTTGCCATACCACCGATTCTTACGTCAGATGGGTGGATACCTTCACCAGCTACCATATCTACAACATATTGTGCGTTTTTCCTAATTGTTCCAACACTGTCTACTGCAGTCTTGAAAAGATCTTCAGGCACGAAGTCAGGTGCAACTAAGAAATGGTGAATTGCGTGACTGTTTAAGTTGGAAGCGGAGATTGTTAATTCTCTTAACAATGCTGCTGCTTTTGGAATTTCAATGCCTAAAGAGTCATCCATTGCTTCAACGGATGCCATTGTGTGAGGAATTGGGCATACCCCACAGATTCTTTGACAAAGAACTGGTGCAGTCTCAGGTGCTTTACCTGTAACCATTTTCTCTAAGCCTCTGACAGGTGTGATACTGAAGTATCTACCTTTGGTAACGATCCCTTCATCGTCAATTTCCATGACTAATTCCGCATGACCTTCTTGACGAGATGTTGGGGATATAACTATTTTATCGCTCAAATGTGTCACCTCTTATTTTATTTAAAATTTTAAAAGTTAGAAACTAACATTATTAATATATAATACTAAAGTAATATAAATTAAACTTTTAAAATCAAAAAGAAACACTTAAATAGTTTTATTTATTAGGTTCACCTAAATTTAGACAAAAAATCAAAAATTCGTTAAAAATTCTTGAAAAGTCAAAAAAATAAGTCCATAGGCACGATATAAAATCAATTAATTAGGTTAAGCTAAAAAATAAAAATGATTAATCATGACAAATACATGATGATAAATTTTTTTAGTTTTTTATGAATTTTCTTATAAAATGTATTACTTTTTAAGAAAAAATGAATTAGAAATTTTGCATGAAAAAACAAGATTTATCATTTAAAAAATCATGCAAAAAATTAAATTTTTAATAGATTTTTTAATAGAGATTTTAATAGAGATTTTTATAGGGATTTTTATAGAAATTTTTAAAAAAAATCAATGAATAATCTTATGAAAAATTCAATGATAGACCTTTAAAAAATATGATAAAATAGAAAAATTTTTTAGGAAAGATATATTTAAGATAATATACAATAATAATATACAATTGTTTAATTTTTTTTAAATTCAATTTAAAAAACCAATTAATTCAAATTTATAAAAATATTCTTCTAATTGAAGGAGGTGAAAGAATGGACAATTCAAATATAATCATATCCGTAATTATTGTATTATGTATCGCAGCAGGAGTAACTGCATATGGAATAAGCGAAGGAGATAATGCAGTATTCAATGATTTGACTGGATTCTCCCCAGACAGTTCAAGTTCTCAAGATAATAGAATTGGCAATTTGTTTGGAGATAATTCCGGTGATGGAACTGGGTCAGATGTTTCCAACGGAGGAAGTTCAGGTTCCAGTGGAAGCAGTGGAGGAACACATTCTAACGGAGGCAGCAACTCTGGCTCAGGATCTGGATCCGGCTCAGGTTCAGGATCTGGAGGCAATTCTGGAGGCTCCGGAGGGCAAGGCCAAAGCAAAATAAGTGCTGCCCAAGCTAAATCAGTTGCTTCCAGTTTTATCGGAGAAGCAGGAGCATATGTAAGCAACGTTAAGGATGACGGAACTCAATACATCTGCTATATTTCAGATGCAAACGGAACTGTTGTAGATGCAATTGCAATCAGTTACTCTGGTGAAAACTTAGGAAAAGTATAAACTTTTATTTTGAGGAATAATCTTTATGTTTATTCCTTACCTTTTAACTTTTCAATTGCTTTTTTTTAAAGAACTTAGTATTATAAACCTTTTTTAAGTGAAATCAATGAAAATGAATAAATTTATAATATATTGATACTAAAATATACTACATTATCAATTTAAAAATAATTGATGAAGTGATTTAACAAATATTACATTCATAGAAATTTATAAAAAATATTGCAAATCTTTTTTAAGATATTCTAAAAGAGGTGGAAATATGGACAATTCAAGCATTATTATTTCTGTTGTTATCGTATTGTGTATCGCTGCGGGAGTAACTGCATATGGATTAACAAATGATAGCAATAGTGTATTCAATGACCTTTCAGGTTTTACACCTGATGACCAAGGAAATACAGGAATAGGAAATAATTCTACTGGCCTTGATGGAAACGGAACTGGAACTGGTGACAATACCGGTTCAAGCAGTGTAACCAGCAGCTCTTCAAGCAGCAGCTCAAGCTCAAGTTCTTCTGGCAAACATAATGTAAGCCCTGAAAAAGCTAAAAAGATTGCTGAAGCTCAAGGATGGGAAGGTTCCTGGTGTTACAGTGTTAAATACAATTCTCATGGTTATTACACTTGCCTTTTAAAAGATGCTAAAGGTCGTACTGGTTATGTGCTTGTTGGATCTGGTACTGGAACTGTTTTAGAAGGTGCTTGGAGTGATGAAGTTGTACCTGAAAAAGGTAACAACACTGACTCAAGCGATGGTTCAGATAATGAGACCAACAGCCAATAAGTGATTAAAAAATTAAGCTTAACAAAAATTAAACAGTATTGAACAAACAAGAATAAATGCTAAAAAATTGAATTACCAATTAATTTATTTTTTAGTTTTTATTTTCTTTTTTTATTTCATTTATTCAATTTGTTTTCATAAATTATTTTTATTAATAATACAGTTTAATCAATTTAAACTTATTAGAATTTTTAATTTAAAAAAAGACTATTCTTTACGATAGTTTTATATATCATAATAAACATATTATTAAATGTTGTATATAGGGCCCGTAGCCTAGCTGGACAGGGCGTCGGACTTCTAATCCGAAGGTCCCGGGTTCAAATCCCGGCGGGTCCGCTCTATTACTATTTTTACTATTTTTTATTATAATTACAAAAGAAGACTACTTAAGATATCTTAAGCAGTTTAAGAAATGATATAGGCTTGTAGCCCAGTTTGGATAAGGCGTTAGACTCCTAATCTAAAGACCGCGGGTTCAAATCCCGCCAAGCCTGCTTTTAAAAACAATCGAAGCTACTAATTTTACCATCTTGTTTTAAAAAGAGCATTTAAAAATAATCTAAAGTTACTATTTTTTCAGCCTTTCCCTGTTTCTTAAAGTCCTCATTGAAAGATATTTCACCATATTTGCCTCCGCCACCAGGAACAACATTTAATGTCTTATTCCTGAATCCTTCTATTCCAAGAGCTACCTTATCGTCCATTTTTGAAATATCCTCTAAAGGAGTGTTTATTAAAACATCAATTTCAGGACCATATGCATCAATCAATTTCTGCCAAACCCCTTGAACGGTTTTGGTTGTAATCCCCTTATCATAGATCATGCTGATTATTTCAGCAAGAGGCATCAGATGAACATAAGGAGGCCTATGGCTTGGATGATGAGGCTCTTTGTAATCTGCGATTTCACTTATTCTAAAGTCCACTCCCTTCTTGATTCTGCCTCCACAGGAACATTTCATTCCATTGGATTTGGCAATTTCAGGGTCTATGATCTTATAGCATTTTGTGCATGCAGTCATATGATACTTTCCCAAATTGGGAAGAAGGCCATAATTTGCCTTAACGGTCTTGTGCTTCAGCGCCTTTTGAAGTGATGTATATGAAATGTCTTCCATCCCTATTTGATTGAATTCCCTTCCTAATCTGTGAGGCCATGGTGAATGGGCATCAGAATTGGTCAAGAATACAAAATCAGCGAGTTCCTTTACAGTATCAGCCATATCTGTATCTGCAGACAACCCTAATTCAACGAAATCAGGTGCCTTTTCATAACAGTCATAAATGCTGTCATAAGTCTTATACATTCCTGTCCAGGGAGTGAATGAATGAGCTGGACCGATCATGCAATCATACTCTTTCACGAGCTCAAAGAGTTCAGCGCCGCTTAAAGGGCTTCTTGGCCTTCCATCGATATACTTGTTTGGAGAGACCAGCTTTTCTGAAAGCTCACGAGCAACTTCAATATTCGGCAAAATGATTACATGGTGGATCTTGTGTTGAGCTTCAACCTCAGTTGTCAATATGAAATCACAATCATTATGGGAGTAAATCCCATCTCCATCATATTCTGTGCTTTCAGCCACAATATCAAGCCATTTAGGATGAAAAGCATCTCCAGTTCCAACTAGGTCCAATCCCTTTTCACGGGATTTTGGAGCTATATTGTTAATAACCATATCCTTTGAAGTAGCTGCTGAGAAGCAACTGTGAGTATGTAAATCTGCATTAACCAACATATAATTATGATTTTGATTTTTTAATATAAATAATTTTTAACAAGAATAAAATAATAAATATTTGGAAACAAATATTTAATAAAGTAAAAGAAATTCATAAATTTACTCTATAACTTATCTTAGAAATTTAAAAGTGATTGAGGTATGAGTGAAAAACGTTGCCCGTGGGCTGAAGATGTAGAAGAAATATATGGGAAGTATCATGATGAGGAATGGGGAGTTCCAACTTACGATGACAGGGAACTCTTTGAAATGCTTGTTCTTGAATCATTTCAGGCAGGACTTGCATGGATTACAATATTGAAGAAACGTGAAAACTTCAAGGAGGCCTTTGACAATTTTGATGTTGAAAAGGTAGCCTCATACGATGCGAAGAAGATAGAAGAGCTAAGAAACAATGCAGGGATAATCAGACATAAGGGAAAGATAACTGCTGCAATCAACAATGCAAAGATCTTTATTGAGATACAAAAGGAATATGGCTCTTTCTCGGAATACATCTGGCACTTTACAGGCAATGAAATATTGATTGATACTGAAGAAAACTATTTGACCAACTCTCCTCTCTCAGATGAAATAGCTAAGGACTTGAAGAAAAGGGGAATGAAATTTGTTGGAACCACAATAATATACTCCTACTTGGAGTCAATTGGAGTAATAAATAATCATATTCATGAATGCTTTAGATACGAGGAATTGAAATGAAAACACGAGACTTATTGGAAGAAATAAAGGAAAACATTAAGGATTTTGATATTGCCCCATTTGAGGAAAGAGCAAGGGATGAAAACACTGATCAGACATCCAGACTACATGCCAATTTCCATATTCAAAACTATAATGAGATTATGGAATTGAATATTGATGAGAATGATGAGAGCAATATAGAAATCGATGAAAAATTGGTAAATGACATTAAAGATGAATTGGGCAGATTCTTTGAAGGATACTCTCCTGAAAGTGAAGAAGAATTTAAAAGATTCATAACCTATACTTGCATTTACTTAAGTTTGATCGCAAAAAGGCCATTACATCCAATTGGAATAGATATGCACAATGGAAAAACAGTATTTGGTGAAGAAAAAGATGGTGAAACAGTATACTATTGCGACATAAAAGAAGAGCAATCAAAGATTGCTAAAGATTATTACACTTGCCAATACTGTGTTTGCAAACCAAGTTAATAAAATAAAAAAATATAAAAAAAGAAACTAGAAAGAGAGGATACTCCAACTAGTGAAAAAGTTTTGGTCAATGTTTTTGAGCCGCAGGCTCAAAAAGCCGACTATAATTGGATTACATTCGGTTGGACTTCATCATTGTCCTTTCCTTCATATAGGATTTCAGCTAATTTCAATAATTTTTCTTGACCTTTAACCTCATCCTTGAATAAAGGAACTTCTGCAACGACTTGATCTGAGAACTTTTGATCAATGAGTGCGAGACGTTTTTGCTGCAACATGTATCTTGAATGACAGAAGTCACAATCTGAAATGTCCGGCATGACTTGATTTACAATGATGCTGTCAGTTGTAATGTCATATTTATTCAATGCTTCAATAGCTCTTTCTGATTCATAAATGGACATTTCCTCTGGAATTACGACCATCTTAAATGTGGTTCTATCAGGGTCAGATAATACTGCCTTAGCTTCATCGATTTGCTTTTTAGTCTCTTCCAATTCCTTGCTGGACTGCAAGTCATCTGCTGCATCCATAAATGGAATGATATTCTTCAATGCATTTGCTGCACTACCTAATTTTGCTTTGGCTTTCATTAATTTCCCCACCCAAGAGTCCATGATTTCAGGGAATGAAAGCAATCTCAATGTGTGGCCTGTTGGCGCAGTGTCAAATACTACAACATCATACTCATTGGAAGTCATCACAGACAAGAACACTTCAAATGCAGCTGCCTCATCAGCACCTGGAGAAGCGGAAGCCAAATCCATTTGCTCACCTAAAAAGTCAAGGCCCATCAATTGGTCAGGGCTTGCTACAGACTTTTGACTTTCCAAAGCTCTTTGCTTTTCTTCCATAGCTTTGTCTGGGTCGATTTCAACTGCATAGAGGTTTTCATTGATTTTAACAGGGTAATGTCCAATGCTTACCTCAAGTGAATCGGATAATGAATGAGCAGGATCGGTTGATACAATTAATGTTTTCTTTCCTTGATTTGCTAACCACAATGCAGTAGCTGAAGAGATTGAAGTTTTTCCAACTCCACCTTTTCCACCTACAAAAATGAATGTGGTTTCTCCTTGCTTGAATTTAAATAAATCTTTAAATGCCATATAATCCCTCCATAGGATTTAGTTAAATTATCTAAAAAGTTTTAGTAACAATAAGTTATTTTATTCTTCTTACATATAAAGTTTATCTTTTTTAAAAAAATTCCCTTAAAATAAAAAGGATTACACAAAACAAAAAACTAATTTTTTAATTAATTTCAATAATTTAATGAATATTTAATGGATATTTAATGAAAATTTTATATTTAATAAAAATAATAAATATAAATTAATATGATTTATTAATTATTTAATTAATTTATATGCTTATTAATTTGAATATAATTTTTAAATTATAATTTATGATTATCAAATTATCAAAATAAAAATGGTGATTTAGTGACTAATAACGAAATTGAAAAGAAATGGCAAAAAATCTGGAGAGAGAAAAAGCTATTTCAATCAGACCCTAATGAAAAGGAAAAATTATTCATAACAGTGGCTTATCCATACCCAAGTGGGGCTATGCATATCGGTCACGGTAGAACATATACCGTACCTGATGTATTTGCAAGATTCAAAAGGATGGAAGGCTACAATGTATTATTCCCTATGGCATGGCACGTAACCGGTGCACCTGTTATAGGTATTGCAGACAGAATCAAAAGGAAAGACCCATGGACCCTTGACTTATACGAAAGAGTTCACAAGGTTCCTCATGACACCATTCCAAAATTGGAAGACCCAATTAACATTGTAAAATATTTCAGTAACGAATACCATACCGTAATGGATGATATGGGATATTCCATCGACTGGAGAAGGGAATTCAGAACTATCGATCCAACTTATCAGAAATTCATTACATGGCAAGCTAAAAAGCTTAAGTCCTTAGGTTTAATAAAGCAAGGGGAACACCCTGTAAAATACTGTCCTCACGATGAGAACCCTGTAGGGGACCACGACTTGCTTGAAGGGGAAGGTGTAGGAGTAAACGAATTGACATTAATTAAGTTTGAAGTTGAACCTGGGCAATACATCGTACCTGCAACTTTCAGACCTGAAACCATCTTCGCTGCAACCAACGTATGGTTAAACCCAGAAGTTCACTACATTGAAGTTGAAGTGAAATCCGGAGCATGCGAAGGGGAAAAATGGATCATAAGTAATGAAGCTTTCCTTAACCTTTCCAATCAGCAGGACTTAGAGATCATTGGAGACATTGACCCTAAACCATTAATCGGAAAATATGTTAAAAACCCACTTAATGGTGAACCATTACCAATCTTCCCTGCAAGCTTTGTAGACCCTGAATACGGTTCAGGAACAGTATTCTCCGTACCTGCTCACGCACCTGCAGACTATATCGCACTTAGAGACTTGAAAGAAAATGAAGACTTGATCAAAGAGTTTGATATAGCTGATGAGGTTGCTAAAGCAAATCCTATCAATGTTGTAACCGTAAAAGGATATGGGGAATTCCCAGCTGTGGAAGTAGTTGAAAGAATGGGAATCGAAAACCAAAACGATCCTAAAGTGCAAGATGCAACTGATGAATTGTACAAGGCAGAGCACAGCAAAGGATACATAAGCGACCATATTGAAAAATATGCAGGAAAAAGAGTTGCATATATCAGGGATGAAATCAAGGCCGACATGATTGAGGAAGGCAGTGCAGACATCATGTACGACTTTGCAGAAAGACCTGTAATCTGCAGATGCGGTAACAAATGTGTTGTCAAGATTATGGATGACCAATGGTTCATCAGATATGGTGATGAGGAATGGACTGAAAAGACCCAAAAGTTACTTGCTCAAGAAACAATCATTCCTGGAGAAATCCGCTCCAACTTTGAATACTACCTTAACTGGCTAGATGATTGGGCATGTTCCAGAAGAGTAGGTCTTGGAACCAGAGTTCCATGGGATGACCAATGGTTAATCGAGCCTTTATCAGACTCCACTATGTATATGTCCTACTATTCAATAGCTAAATACCTTAAGGACATGAATCCTGAAGACTTGAATGAAGCGTTCTTTGAAAAGGTCTTCTTAGGAGTTGACAGTGATGAAATCACTGTTGCACCTGAAATCATCGATGAAATTCAAGCTGAATTCAATTACTGGTACCCATTGGATTGGAGATTATCTGCAAAAGACCTTGTTGGTAACCACTTAAGTTTCTTGATGTTTACACATGCAGCAATTTATCCTGAAGAGAAATGGCCAAAAGGAACTGTTGTATTCGGTATGGGACTTCTTGAAGGAAACAAGATGTCCTCCTCAAAAGGTAATGTAATTCTCCTTGCAGATGCAATTGAGGAATACAGTGCAGATGTAGTAAGACTCTTCCTCATGGCATCAGCTGAACCATGGCAAGACTTCGATTGGAGAGAAAAAGAAGTTAGAGGAACCCAAAGAAGACTCGAATGGTTTAGAGAATTTGCACAAAAAGTGGAAGACATTAAAGGTGAAAAATTAGACCTTTCCAATATTGAGGAAGTAGCTCTCGAACGCAGCATTGACAAATGGATGATTAGCCAATTGAATGTACATATCAAAGCTGCAACAGAAGCGCTTGAAGTTTTCCAAACCAGACAAGCATTGCAACATGCATTGTTCTTGCTTAAAAAAGACTTAGACCACTACATGTACAGAGTCAAAGACCTTGTAGACAAGCAAGACCCCGCTGTAATATATGTATTGTCTACTGTATTAAGCAATTGGATCAGATTACTTGCTCCATTTACTCCACACACCTCTGAAGAGCTTTGGAGTAAATTCGGTGGTGAAGGATTCGTTTCCTTTGCTAAATGGCCTGAATATGATGAAGCGCTCATCAGCGAAGAGATTGAAAGATCCGAATCCCTTGTCCAAAACATTGTTAAAGATATCAATGAAATCAAAAACATTGTGGACACCAATCCGGAAAAAATACACCTTTACTTAGCTCCGGATTGGAAATGGGAATTATATAAAATAGCTGATGAAGTCGGTAAACCTGACATCGGCCAAATAATGGGTAGAGCAATTGGTCAAAACATCTATGATAACAAAAAGGAAATAGCTAATGTTGCTAAGAAAATATCAAAAGAAATGACCAAAACAAGATACATCGGTAAGATTGATGAAGCAACCATCTTAAATGACGCAAAAGACTTCATTGAAACTGAAGTTGAATCAGAAGTAATCATTCATACTGATGACAGCTACGACCCACAAAACAAGGCAAGAAATGCAATGCCTTATAAACCCGCTATTTTCATGGAATAGCTCCAAGCTTTTGACCTTCGGTCAAAACCTTGACCAAAACTTTTTGAGTGCTGTTAAAACATGACAAATAGTTAAAAATAGATAAAAAATAAATTAATAAAAATAAGTAATTAATAGCTATTTTAAATAGCTATTCTTCTTTTCTTTTTTAAAAAAAAATAATAAATTATATACGCTATCAATCTTTTTTTACTGTTTTTACAACAATACAGAATCAATAGCTTCTTTACAGATTCTTAAAGATTCATCGAGCTCTTCTTTTGTAATTACCAAAGGCGGATTGAAGTACATTACATTACCTAAAGGCCTAAGCATCAATCCTTGTTTCAATGCTTCCCTATAGATTTTATAGCCTATCCTTTCTGATGAATCAAATCCTTTTTTAGACTTCTTGTCCTCAACGAGTTCGATTGCATTGATGAGTCCCATCTGTCTGATTTCACCTACATTCGGATGACCATCAAATATTTCATGGAAACGATTGTTAAGCCAAATTGCCTTTTCATTAGCCTCTTCAAGAATATTGTCTCTTTCTATAATCTTTAATGTAGCATTGGCAACACTTGCAGCAAGTGGATTTCCAGCATAAGTGTGACTATGCATGAAAGCAACATTATCAGAATAATCTCCGTAAAATCCATTATAAATTTCATCGGTACTTACACAAACTGCCATTGCCATATAACCGTTTGTAAGCCCTTTGGAAATGCACATTATATCTGGACTTATTCCTGCATGGTCCACTGCAAACATCTTGCCTGTTCTTCCAAAACCGGTAGCTATCTCATCTGCAATCAAGAGCACATCATACAAGTCACAAAGTTCCCTAAGTTTTTTAAGATATAATGGAGGATAAATCTTCATTCCTGCACTGCCTTGAATCAATGGCTCGATTATCATAGCACAGGTTTCATGACCAAACTCTGCAAACACCTTCTCCGCATTCTCAAAACATTCACAATCACAACTATCCCTATGCTTATTGTATGGACATCTGTAACAATCCGGTGCCTGAACCTTGATTGTATCTATCATGATTGGCTCAAATACCTTAGAATATTCATCCAATGCACCAACAGACAATGCACCTAAAGTTTCTCCATGATAAGCATCAGTAAAGCACATGAAACGTTTCTTATGATCCTTTCCATTCTGTGCACAATATTGAAAAGCCATTTTGAGAGCACATTCTATGGATGCTGAACCATTGTCAACAAAACTGAACTTGTTAAGTCCCTCTGGCATTACCTTGATTAAACGCTCTGACAATTCAATAATTGTTTTGTGTGAAAAGTTAGCAAAAAGAACATGATCCAACTTATCCACTTGACTTTTGAGAGTATCACTAACCTCATCATTGCAGTGTCCAAGCAAATTGCACCACCAGGAGCTGATAATGTCTATATACTCCTTGCCATCTACATCATATAGCTTAACACCTTTTCCATGGTCAATTATTATTGGCGGAAAATCTTCGTAGTCTTTCATCTGAGAAGCAGGATGCCAAATATGAGCCAAATCCTTTTTTGCACATTTTTCACTTTCATTCATATTAAAACCTTATATTTGATAATAATTTTTCTAAAAATAGTTTTTAAAATTTAATTCTAAACTCTATTATAAGATTAGACTTTATATTAAATAAATTTTTAATTTTTTTATCTTGAATAGAAAATATACAATATACAAAATAATTTTCTCATGAAAAGAAAATTAAAAAAA
>NZ_JAEDCO010000023.1 GCF_016294135.1 Methanobrevibacter ruminantium | reverse complement strand
GAATTATAAATATGATTTTAATTTAAAAAAAGAAGATTATTCATAAGTGTAATTCAATATTAATATAAATTTCATTGTTGAATTTATTATTAATTATCATTATTAACTAATATTCATTTATGTTTATTATTTAATTCAAATTATTTATTTAAAAAAATTAAAGGTGTAATCTGTGAAAGTTCAATCTGATGTAAACATAGGACTTGTGGGCCATGTCGATCACGGAAAAACAACACTTACTAAAGCATTATCTGGTGTATGGACAGATACTCACAGTGAAGAAACAAAAAGAGGTATTTCAATCCGTTTAGGATATGCGGATATTGAATTTAGAAAATGTCCTAATTGTGAAGAGCCTTTATGTTACACTACTAAAGATGTTTGTGAACATTGTGGAAGTGAAACTGAAGTAATTAGAAAAGTATCATTTGTAGATGCTCCAGGACACGAAACCTTAATGGCTACCATGTTATCTGGTGCAGCAATTATGGATGGTGCTGTATTGGTAATTGCAGCTAACGAGGAATGTCCACAACCACAAACCAAGGAACACTTGATGGCACTTGATGTTATCGGTGTTAAAGATGTAGTTGTAGTTCAAAATAAGGTGGATATTGTTCCTAGAGAAAGAGCTATTGAGAGTTACAATGAAATCAAGGAATTTGTAAAAGGCACTTGTGCAGAAGATGCACCAATCATTCCAGTATCTGCTCAACAAGGAGCTAATATCGATATTCTCATTAAAGCTATCAATGATGTAATAATTACACCAGAAAAAGAATTAGATAAACCTGCTAGAATGCATGTAGCTAGGTCATTTGATATTAATAAGCCGGGTTCCCACCCTAAAAAGATTAAAGGTGGAGTAATCGGTGGAAGTTTAGTTCAAGGTACCCTTAAATTAGGGGACATGATTGAAATTAGACCTGGAATTAATATTAAAGAAAGCAAACAGAACAAATGGATCAGCTTGACTTCTGAAATCATTGGATTGGAAGCCGGTGGAGAATCTGTTGAAGAAGTAGGTCCTGGAGGACTTATTGGTGTAGCTACTAAATTAGATCCTGCATTAACTAAAGCAGATTCATTATCTGGTTCTGTTGCTGGTGCTGAAGGCACTTTGCCTGAAGTATTGCATAGCTTTGATATGAAAACTGAACTTTTAGAACGTGTTGTAGGAACTAAAGATGAAAGAAAAGTAGATCCAATTAAAATCAAGGAACCTTTAATGATTAACTGTGGTACAACCACCACCATTGGTGTTGTGACTAAAGTTAAGAAAAACGTTAGCGTTGCATTAAAATTGCCTGTATGTGCAGACAAAGGGGACAGAGTAGCTTTATCCCGTAGAGTAGGTGCACGTTGGAGATTAATTGGATTTGGTATAATTCAATAATTTGATTTTTTTTGAAAATCATTTCTCATTATTGGATTAATTTTAAAATTTAGTCAGTGATAACATGGGATCTGGAGATAAAAGAGAAGTATTTATTGATACTAACTTTTTTATGATTCCTTTTCAATTCAATGTAGATATTCTAGAGGAATTCAAAAGAATTTTACCTAATTATCAATTAGTCACTACAAGATTTGTTATTAATGAGCTTAAAGGCCTTAAAAAGAATAGCAAAGGAAAAGTTAGGTTAGCTGCAGGATTAGGTTTGAAAATTGCACAATCCGGTGAAATTGAAATTAGAGACATTCCGTTAAATGATGGCGAATCTGTAGATGATGCATTGATTAGAGTGTCCAATGTATTGGCGACAAATGATGCAAATCTAAGAAAGAAAGCCAAGAAAAAAGGAATTGCATTAATCATTCTAAGGCAAAAGAAATATCTTGCAGTTGAAGGTTATCTGATTTAATGGTTAACTTATATGCAAACTTATATGCAGTATAAGTAACTTTAAATAGTTTCATTATTATATTTTTAATTAATATTCACATTACTGTAAATTTATTAAAATTATAAACTCATAAAATTCATTGAATTTATAAAATTTTAAAATTAGCTTTATTACAAATTTATTTAAAATTTAAATTTCACTAAAACGAGGGATTATTTTGTATTACATGACAACTATTGAGGGAACTGTAAGAATTCCACCTTACAGATTTGATGAACCTCTTGAAGATGTAGCTATTGAAACTTTAAATGAGGAATACGTCGGACAGCTCGATAAGAATTTAGGTTTAATGGTCGGTGCTGTCAGCATTGAGGAAATTGGTGAAGGAGTGCTCATTATGGGTGATGGTGCGGCTTACCATAATGTTGTATTCAATGCAATTTTCTTCAAGCCGGAACAACAGGAAATTGTTGAAGGTGAAGTGACTGACATTACTGAATTCGGTGCATTTGTAAGAATCGGTCCTATGGAAGGTCTTGTACACGTATCTCAAGTAACTGATGATTATATTAACTATAATCCTAAAAACGCATCTCTTTTAGGTAACGAATCCAAAAAGGTCTTAACTGAAGGAGATAGAATCAGAGCAAGAATAGTTACTTTAAGTCTTAAAGGAAAATCCATTAAGGAATCTAAGATTGGTCTTACCATGAGACAACCTAACTTAGGTAAATTCGAATGGATTCAAGCTGAAAAGAATAAGGCAATTGAAAAAGCAAATGCTAAGGTGGAAGAATAATGGTATTGAAAGCTTGTACTCACTGCAGTTTATTAACTGAAAAAGAGCAATGCCCAGAATGTAAGAACCCTACCTCTTCCAACTGGAGCGGTCTTTTAATTGTAACTGATCCTGAAGAGTCTGATGTTGCTCGTGAATTAGGAATTACAAAAGCTGGCGAATACGCTTTAAGAGTAAGGTAATTTTCTTACTTTATTTTTTTTATTTTTTCTATTTTTTTAGTTTTTATTTATCATTTCTTTTTCTAAAATCAATTTTTTCTATTTTTAGGGCATTTTTTATGCTAAACTTTATATATCTTAAATTAGATAAATATTAAAGTATAATAATTATTTTACTATATATTTTTTGCTCAAATATTTAATTAAAATATTATTATTGGAGATTTATTGATAGAGGTTAAAACTTGTTTAAGTTAGATGAGAATTTAATAGATGAATTCAAAAAGCCATTAGGTAAATTGTATGGCGAATTTGACGATGCAATTCCTATGATTAAAGAAGCTAATTTCTTAATCTCTGTTGGTGATCAAACCACTAAAAATCTCGTTGATAATGATTTGATTCCGGATTTGGGAATCATTGACAATCGTATTCAACGTAAAGATCATAATCATGATATTATTCGTACAGAAAACATTTTAGAGGCAGACAATCCTGCAGGTACAATCACTGAAAATCTATGGGAAACCATAGAAAAAGCTATTTCTTTGACTTTAAAAGATAGCGAAAACCGCATTATTGTAGTTAAAGGGGAAGAGGATCTTGCTGTTCTTCCATGCTTATTGGTTGCACCTGAAGATGCTGTTATCTTATATGGTCAGCCTAACGAAGGATTGGTCTTTGTAAATGTTTCTGATGGAAAAGACAAAGCTGCTAAGCTCATGACTTATTTTAAGGAAATGGCTTAGTTTAATTGTATTTTATAATTAATTAAATTCAAACCCTAAATGAGAGGTTTTTATAATGGAAATCGAAATTTTTGAAAAGAAAGAAAACGTTTTATTTGATAGAACTGAAGTTAAATTTTATGTTTCATATGTAGGAGAACCAACTCCTAAGCTTTTAGATGTCAAAAGCAAATTAGTTGCTATGCTTGACACTAAAAAAGAATTAATCGTTGTAGACAACATTCAACCAGGATATGGTGAACCTAAAGCAACTGGTTACGCTAAAGTATATGGTAGAGAATCATCTTTAATTGATGTAGAAAAACCAAGCATCATTGAAAAGAACAAAGAACCAGAAGCTCCTGCTGAAGAAGAAGATGAAGCGGAAGAATAAATGATTAATGTTTAGGAGGATATTATTATGCCTGATAAAAAAGATTTATACACTGTAGAAGGAGACAAAATCGTAAGGAAAAACCCATTCTGTCCTCGTTGTGGTGAAGGCGTATTCATGGCTGACCACGGTGACAGATTCGCTTGCGGTAAATGTGGATACACTGAAATGAAAACTAAAGAATAGATTTATTCTTTACTTTACTTTTTTACTTTTTTTAATTATTTTTATTATTTAAACATATTTTCATGCTTTTTTTTTAAACTATTTTTACTATTTTCTACTATTTTTTTATTCAATATTCAAAATTAGGATAAAAGGATATCTAAGGTTAATCAGACCTAAAACTTTTTGTAAAATTCAACAGTCATGAAACTACAGTTTACTCAATGAAAATTAAGATCATTTGAATAATGAAAAGGGAAACAAGTAAAACTTGTCTCAAAGTCACAACCATAATTTCACCTCCTTGATTTTGAGAAAATTGATGATTTATTTTAGATATCGAAACCTAAATAATAATTTAAATTAATTATTTATAAATTTAACCAATATTATGGCTTTAAATTCTATTTTAACTGATAAATTGCTTTTATTTTGTAAATTAAACTCATTTAAACAAATTTAATCAATTTGAAAATATTGTTTGAGTTTGAAAAAGTTATATTGCACTAAAAAAACGAATCATAAAATATGTAACTAATTTGTTTCCAATTTAAAATTTTAAAAATAGTATAAAATTTAAAAACGTTAAAAGAATCCAAAATAATATTTGGATTCCTTGACGTCCAATTTTCTCAAAATAGGAGTTTACATCAGGTGTAAACCCTTAAACTTATTTTAAGATTTATATTATTTAAATCTTATCAATTATGAATTAATTCTCTTTATTTTACAGTTAATATTGCTTTAATTTCGTAATTTTTTATTTTTCCCAATGCAGTTTAACTGTCCTTTTTTTAATCTATTTTAGATATTTATATAAATTATTAAAACTAAAATTTAATAATATATAACTAATTAAAGAATTTTCACGAATTCTTATTTTAATATTATAATTAAAAATTTCATTTATTATTAAATTTAACGAGTTGATATCCTTGAAAATTAGAACTGGAAGACTTGAAAAGGAAATGACCGATGAAGCTGCAGTATACACCTCTTCATTGGAATTTGATAGATTTATCTTTGATGCAGACATTCAATGCAATTATGCTCACACTTCAATGCTTAAGGCACAAGGAATTATAGGTGGGGAAATAGCGGATAAGATTCTTGAAGCATTGGATAAGCTTAGTGATGAAGGCTTCGATGCCCTTGAATTTGACCATTCTGTTGAAGACGTTCATATGGCTGTAGAAAACTATGTAACAAAGCTTGTAGGTCCTGAAGCAGGATTCATGCACACTGCAAAGTCAAGAAATGACCAAGTTGCAACTGACATAAGACTTCTTTTAAGAGACAGAATAACTGAAATTCAAATTGGAATCCTTGAATTCATTGAAGGTATCCTTGAACTTGCAAAGGAGCATAAGGAAACCGTCATGATCGGATACACTCACTTGCAGCATGCACAGCCAGTTACATTGGCTCATCACTTGATGGCACATGCACAAGCGCTAAAAAGGGATTACCAAAGATTGGATGACACTTATAAGAGAGTCAATCTAAACCCATTAGGCTCTGCTGCTATGGCAACTACAAGTTTTCCAATCGATAGGGAATTGACAACTCAATTATTAGGATTTGATGATTATCTTGAAAACTCCATGGATGGCGTTTCATCAAGAGACCACATTGCAGAGACCGTATTTGACTTAAGCGCTCTTTGCACTACATTATCCAAAATCTGTGAAGAATTGGTTCTTTGGAGCACTTACGAGTTTGGAATCGTTTCAATAGCTGATGAATACTCATCAACATCTTCAATCATGCCACAGAAGAAAAACCCTGATGTTGCAGAAGTTGCAAGATCAAAATGCGCTATTGTAAACGGTGAACTTGTAACTATCCTTACAATATTGAAAGCTATTCCATACACTTACAACAGGGATTTGCAGGAAATCACTCCTCACTTATGGAATGCATGTGATGTGGCTTTTGACACCTTAAAGATTGTAAACCATATGCTCTTGACTGTCACTTTCAATACAGAAAGATGTCTTGAATTGGCAGGAGCTAACTTCGCTACAGCTACTGATTTGGCAGACATTATGGTAAGGGAAAGAAAGATACCATTCAGAACAGCTCATAAGATTGTAGGTAGAATTGTAAATGAGGCAGTTGCTGAAGGAGTGAATCCAAGTGAAATCGATGGTGCATATGTGGATAATGTTGCAGAGGAACTTGGATTTGAAAAGTTAGGTCTTGATGATGAATTGATTCACAATGCATTGAATCCAATTGAAAACGTTAAGATAAGAAATGTTCCTGGAGGACCTTCCCCTGAAATGGTCCAATTGGCTATTGACAATATGAACATATTTTTAGATAATGAATTTGAAAAACAAGGAATCTAATTGTTTTTCATTTCAATTATTTTATTTTTTCAATCATTTTATAACTATTGTTAAAATATTTTCATAATTGATTAGATATTGTTAAGATTTATTATTTTTGTTTGTAAATGGTGGAAATATGGTATATGATGTAAATGCTCTTCTAAATCACATCAATAGGATTAGAAAGGAAATAGGTCATGAGGAAGTCAGTATCGACATTAAGGAAGTTCTATATGACAAGGACACTAATGAAATGTGGATAATCACCAATGACCGTCCAGACAAATCTGCTATAATTGGAAAAGGAGGATGGGTTGTTGGCAGACTCAGAGAAGAGCTTGAAATAGCGAGCATTCATGTTGAAAGCTATTCTGATTTCCTTCAAAAGGAGTATAGGATGAATCTTTCATTGAATAAGCTAAATTCCTTTGTAAACGAAAACAAGGAAAATTTGGATTACGGTTCATTCATAGCATTGAACAATTTGATAGACATTCTAAAGATAAAATTGGATAATCTCTATTCATTCAATTTCTACAAGTATTTCAAGGATTTGGATGAAAGTCCGTATGGATATTTTGAAGCTGAAAAGCCAGCAGCTATTGTAGCATTGTCTGGCGGAACTGACAGCAGCTTTTCATTAATATTGGCAAAGAAATTGGGATTCAATCCAATAGCAATTACAGTTGATCCTGGAACAATTGTTCTTCCAAAGCAATTCAAGCATAATATTGACAAGTTGGTAAGTGAATTGGATGTTCCTCATGAATACATTCCAGTGGATTATGCAGATTTGATTGAGGAGTCATTTACAGGAAGATTCCACCCATGTGGAAGATGTTCAAAAATCATTGAAGACACTTTATACAAATATGCATTGGAGAATGAAATTCCTATTGTGATTTTTGGAGATATGTTGGCAACTGGAAGTCAGTGCATAACTGAACAAGTTTGTAATTTTGATGAAAATGAAATAATAATTAATGAAAACAGTGAAAATGAACAAGCTTATCTAGATAAAGAACTTGAAAATAATAAGATTATTAGGCTCAACTTACCTGCTTCATTATCCGTGTCAAAATTAGAGAACAAATCATTGACTAGTCATTATAATTTAATTAAGTTTAAAGGATTCGGATGTCCTTTGCTGTATGAAGTTCACAAGAAGTTTCCGCACATGAAAAGGTACTCAATTCAAAGAATTTTAAGGGAAACCAGATCAGGTGTACTTGAACCCGGTGAGGCATTGGACTTGATATGGAGTTTTTATAATACTGACTAAAATTTAAGCTAAATTTTATTTTGAATTTTATATTTTTATTAATTTCTATAATTCTAAAATTTTTAATCTTATTAAGGTGATAATGTGAAAAGAACTATTTGTCCACGTTGCGGTTCAAGCAATATAGATTGGATTATTCCACAGGTTTGGTCAAAATGGGAATGTAAGGATTGTTCTTATACTGGACCTGCCATTGAAGCTGATGATGACTTGATTGCAGAAATCAAGGCCGATTGGGAAGAGAATAAGGAAAAATATCTTGAAGAGGAAAATATAAGAGCTCAACAGATTGCTTCTGGTGAAGATGAAATCATGGATGAGGAAATGGAACTTGAAGAGGAAGATGAGCTTAGCGATGAGGAACTGGATGAAAAACTAAGGGAATTGAATCTATAATTTCTTTAAAAAATATTCAATTTAAATCATTATATTTTTATACTTTATTAAACATACTATTATTTGAATATATTAGCATTGTAAAAATTTTAAGTTAATTGAACTTTTTAAAGAGGTGATATTATGCCTAGTTTTTTAAATTTACGTGGAAACAATAATGACTCTAAAGACCCTAGACTAATTAGGGAAGGAATCAAATTAGGAGTTAATTATAAAAGATTTAGTAAAGACCCTGTTTTAGGTAAAAACATCTTGTTAAGGTCTAACACTGTAATCTATAATGATGTAATCATTGGTGATGATTTTAAAACTGGACATAATGTTGTTGTAAGAGATCATACTACTATTGGTAATGATGTATTGATAGGTACAAACACTGTCATTGAAGGTGGATGTGAAATCGGTAACAATGTAAGCATTCAATCAAATGTATACATTCCAAGAAACAGTATCATTGAAGATAATGTTTTCATTGGCCCATGTGCCTGCTTTACCAATGACAGATATCCTGTCAGAGTGGAATATGATTTGAAAGGACCTCAACTTAGAAAAGGATGTTCTGTTGGTGGAAACACTACATTCCTATCCAATATTGAAGTTGGTGAAGGAGCTATTGTAGCTGCTGGTGCTGTTGTAACCCGTAGTGTACCTCCTTATTACTTGGCTATTGGTACACCTGCAAAAATCAAGCCATTGCCTACTTCATTAAGAGTACCTAATATGATTTAGGCACTTGGATTAATTTTAAATTTCTCAGTTTGTCTTGCCTAATCCTATTTTTTATTTTTTTAATTCCTTAATTTTTTCAATTAGTATTTAAATTTTTATAAAAGGTTTTTTTATTAGACATTATGCTATTCTTATTTTTTAAGGAAATGATTCTTGGGGAATAATTATGGATAAAAAATATATATTCTATTTAGGTATTTTATCATTGGTCTTTATTTTGATAATTTTGTGGGCTGTTTTTATAATATAATAGATACAATGGATAAGAATCAGAAAATAGATTACCACTATTATCATCCATCAAGTTTAGAAAATAAGGAACCTAAATATGTTTTAGAGAGATATCGTCCTGTTGAAACTTATACTTCCCCTTATGACAATAGGGACTAGGTTAATCAACTTTATAGGTTTTATCCCCAATATTATTATCCATAAAATTTTAAGGTTTAATTTTTTCATTAATCTTGATGCTTGATTTAATATGTTTTTTTAGTTTTTTCTTATTATTTTTGATTATTTTCTATTTTATAACCTTATTTTTTCCTTATTTTTCCAAAAATTCCTTAAAGATTATATATAATAAAAAATATATATTTTGATGTTATATATTAAGACTATTTATTCTAAAATATTCTAAGACTATTTATTTTATTGCTTTTTGGGTTTTAAAATATTTTAAAATAAATTGATGATTTTATACTGAAATTAAGTTAAGTTTAATTTGAAATTATTATGGAGATTTAATTATGATTGTAAAAGATTGGTGTTCTTACTGTGGTTGTTGCGCAGGTGTCTGTGTAAGAAACTGCATAGAAGTAAAGGAAACTGCTTTAGTTTTTGATGATAACTGTAATAACTGTGGAATTTGTGTTGATGCTTGTCCTTTAGCGGCATTGGAAATGGAAGAGGAATAAGTGAGGATTGATTATTATGATTAAAACTGATGTATTAGTTATTGGTGCTGGACCTGCTGGTTCCACTGCAGCTAGATTTGCTGCAAAAGGTGGGGCAAAAGTAATTCTCATGGATAAGAAATCTGAAATCGGTGCTCCTAAAAGATGTGCAGAAGGTGTTTCCAAAAGAACCTTTGAAATCTTAGAGCTTGAAGCTGACCCTCATTGGATTACCCAAGAAATCGAAGGTATCAGATTAATCGCTCCAGATGGAACTGATGTATGGTTAACTAACGATGTAGTAGAATTGCCTGAAGCAGGTTACATCTTGGAAAGAAAAGTCTTTGATAAGCATTTAGCTATGGAAGCTGGTAGAGCAGGAGCAGAAATCAGAATCAAAACCCAAGCAAAAGGTCTTAAGAAAGAGGAAGACGGATCCTACACTGTAACCTGTGAATGCATGGGTGAAGTTTACGACATTAACGCTAAAATCCTTATCGGTGCAGATGGTCCTGAATCCCACGTAGCTAAATGGGCAGGATTAAAGGCTATCACCAAACCTAAACACATGGAAGCTGGTGTACAGTTTGAAATGTGTAATGCTAAAATGGAAAGAAACGATGTTCTTGAGTTCTACTTCGGTAGCGTAGCACCTGGTGGTTACTTCTGGTTATTCCCTAAAGGTGACGATATCGTAAATGCAGGACTCGCTATCATTCCTGAAATGGCTGAAAAATCCGCTTACGAATACTTAGTTGATGCTGTAAACAACTGTTACGCACTTAAGGATGCTCAACCTGTAGAATTGAATGTAGGTGGAGACCCTGTTGGCGGTCTTGTAAAAGAAATGTACAATGACAACATCTTGCTTTGTGGAGATGCAGCAAGCCAAGTTAACCCATTAACCGGTGGAGGAATCACCAGCGGTATTACTGGTGGTAAATTAGCAGGACAAATCGCTGCTGAAGCTATTGCAGCAGGAGATTGCTCTAAAGAATTCCTTAAGAAATACGCTGATTTGGTAGACGAAGCTATGGGCCACGATATGGACAAATACAGCAAAGCTTGTGACTACTTATGGAGTTTGAGTGATGATGACTTAAACAGTATCGCTCATGCTTTCAGAGATCTTGAATTTACCACACTCGGTACTACTGAACTTGTAAAAGCATTAATTAAAGTGCAACCAAGTGCAGCTTTAAAATTACGTAAATTATTCTTATAGGCCAGCTTTCCAGGCCTTAGGCCTGAAAACCTGGACCAAAATTCTTTCCAATTTTTGGGAAGAATCTGACTATTTTTCTTTTTTTAATTTTTCTAATAATTTTTATAATCTCATATCACTCTTTTTCTAATAATTTCGCTTTGTTTTCATTAAAATAATGTAAAAAGTTATATATTCATTAAAATAAAGTAAATATTAATATATATTTTAAACATAGATTAAAAATCAAATATTTTTAAAATTTAATAAAGGAAAGTATTTTATTAAATCAATAATTAGCTATTTGTGATAATATGATATTAATTACTGGTGGAGCGGGATATATAGGCGCCCATGTCAATAAATTGCTTAATAATTCCGGTTATGAAACAATAGTTCTGGATAACCTATCCAAAGGCCATAAGTCTGCAGTAAAATGGGGAGATTTTGTAAATGCAGATTTAAGCGATAGTGAGAAAGTAAGGGAAATCTTTCAAGACAATGATATTGAGGCAGTAATGCACTTTGCAGCATTTTCATCTGTAGCGGAATCTGTTGAGGAACCTGAAAAGTATTTCAAGAACAATTATGAAAACACCTTGAATTTGCTTAAGATCATGAAGGAATTCAGAGTGAGAAAATTTATCTTTTCATCAACAGCTGCATTATATGGCATTCCAAAATCCATTCCTATCAATGAGGATAGTGAATTGAAGCCAATCAACCCTTATGGAGAATCAAAACTAATGGTTGAAAACCTATTGAAGGATGAGTCTGATTTTGGTGGCTTGAAATATGTTTCACTAAGATATTTCAATGCAGCAGGTGCAGACTTGGATTGTGAGATTGGTGAAGGCCATGACCCAGAATCCCATCTAATTCCTTTGGTATTGGATGCGGCTCTTGGAAGAAGAGACAGCATTTCAATCTTTGGTGATGATTACAGCACTCCTGATGGCACTTGCATCAGGGATTATATTCATGTAAATGACTTGGCTGATGCCCATTTGAAAGCATTGCAGTATTTGGAGGAACCTTTCAATGACAGCAATATTTTCAATTTGGGAAATGGCAATGGATTTTCTGTTAAGGAAGTTGTTGACACTTGCAAAAAGGTCACTGGAATTGACTTTGATGTAAAGATTGAAGGAAGACGTCCAGGTGATCCTGATATCCTAATAGCTGATTCCAAAAAGGCAGAAGAGATATTGGGATGGAAACCTCAAGTTACAGAATTGGAAGACATTGTGGAATCTGCTTGGAATTGGCATAAGAAGATTCATGTTTAAGAATTGTGATTTGGAAAACAATAGTTAGATTTAGAGATTTTCTTTTAAAAGAGGAGTGTTAAAATGGATAATTTTGAAGAAAACGATTATGGATTTAACGATTTTGGAGATACTTACTCAAATGAATTAAATGCAGGGGAATTGGTTGATGTTAGGATAATCCTAACCAATTTGGATTATTTGGAATTCCTTTCCAAGGCTGTAAGCAATTTTGACTTATCTAATTTTAATGTGAACATCTCTTCCATAATTCCAACAAAAGACATTGAAATAGCTAAAAATACTGTAATTGGTGCAGATTTGGTTTTAATCGCATCTGAAAACAATGCAGAAAGCCATAAGTTATATCAAAACTTCAAGAAATCCTTGAAGAATGAGTTTAATTACATTGAATACTTGAAACTTCCTTCACTTGATGAATTGAATGGCTATGATTATGATGATTATGATGATAATCTCATGGAGGATGAAATAGCAAATTCAATTATTCGTGGAGGATTATACAGCATTTCCAATCTATCTTCAATCAATGATTCAAAAAGAAAGTATTCTGAACTTAAAAAAGATTTCGAAGAGGAATCATTGAAATATGATAAGATAACTAGAGAAAATGACCTTTTAGTTAAAGAATCCAAATCATTGAGAGAGAAAAATGAAAAGGCATTGGAGGAAGTAAAAATACTCCAAAGGCAATTGGATCAAATCAAGTCAGACTTTTCAGATTTAAAGTCAAGATTTGAGGGAATCCATAGCAAGAACTCATTGGAAGTCTATTCATTAAATGAATTGTGGTATGGCTTGTTTGGAGAATACTTGTCTCAGGATGTTTATAAGTTTATTCTAATCAGTACAGACAATTTCCGTCCTAAAAACCTTATGATAGGTCAAGGAGCCATTTGTGCAGAGTCTAAGGAAGATGCATTAGATTGGTTGAAGATTATTAAGACTGCATTTATCCTGTCTGATACAAATAAGCAGGATTTGGATTACAATAATTTCAAGAGCAATTTCAAGTTCGATGACATTGATGAGTTCGGTTCAAGCTCCTCATTTTCCACATCTGGATTTGAGACAATAGAGGAGAATGACATTTTCAATGCTCCAAAGGATGACGGTTTTATCTATAATGAAAGATTTGAAGGAAATTCAGATTTAGATAATTCCTCCGAAGAGTCTATTATTGATGATGATTTGTTTAGCAATGCTTTCATGGATGAGTCCAAAAAGGAGGACATAAATGTTTTTAATCTCAAGTCTCTCAAGTCAATTGAGGATGAAGAGGATGACTCAAGTGAAGATTCAAGTTATAACAACAGAGAAGAAGATTATGATTATGATGATGAAGATAATGTAGATGATGATGAAGAAGAAATTTACAATGCTTTTTCAAACCTTTGGGGTTAAATAATCGGTTATTTTAATTTTCTTTTTTTTAACTATCATTTTATTTTTTTCACTATTTTTTCACTTTTTTTATTTTATTTTCTCTTAAATTCTCTCATCTACTTTTTATTAATTTTTTTAAAATTTTTTTCAAAAAGATTTATTATAAATATTAGAAAATTTATAAATAATTATATAATATTTTTTTAAGTTCAAAATATTATATTCATGATTTAAAATTATTAAAAATTTTATGTCTTAATAGGGTAAGGAGATTAAATATTGAAAGATAAGTGTGGTATTGTAGGAATACATTCTAAAGACAATCTTAAGGATGTTTCTCACTTGATTTATTATGGTTTATATGCTTTACAGCATAGAGGACAGGAATCTGCAGGTATAGCTACCCATAACATCAATTATGGTTTGAACTTTTATTGTGGAATGGGTTTAGTAACTGATGTTTTTAACAATTCTTTAATCAAGAGCTTAGCTGGTAATGTAGGTATTGGGCATGTAAGATATTCCACTACTGGCCAGTCAAAAATAGAAAATTCACAGCCATTCTTCACTGAATTGGATGATGGATTCATCGCTATGGCTCATAATGGTGATATTGTTAATTCAGGTGCCTTAAGAGATGAATTGATTAAGAAAGGTTATGAATTCAAATCTGATACTGATTCTGAAGTTGTTTGTTACTTGATTAAGGAAGAGGCTAAAAACGAGAAGGATTTCCTTAAGGTAATCGATACAGTTTCTCAAAGGTTAATAGGTTCCTATTCCTTGGTTATTTTAATCAATGATGAATTGTATGTTTTAAGGGATCCTATGGCTATGAAACCTTTGGTTTTAGGTGAAACCGATGATCATTTCGTAGTTGCATCTGAAACTGTCGCATTTGATGTGATTGATGCAAGGCTTATTCGTGATCTGGAGCCTGGTGAATTGATTTACTTTAAGGACAATAAGATCAATTCCCATATATTGCCATCTGCAAAAGGTTCCAAAAGGGCACATTGTATGTTTGAATATGTTTACTTTGCCCGTCCGGATAGCGTAATTGATGAGAGAAGCGTTTACAATACAAGACTTAGAATCGGTGAAGCATTGTATAAGGAATACCCTATTGATGCAGATTTGGTATTGCCTGTTCCGGATTCATCAATCCCTGCAGCTATTGGATATGCAAGGGCTTCAGGAATTCCATACGGTGAAGGATTAATCAAGAACAGGTATGTTGGAAGAACTTTCATTATGCCAACCCAAGAAGAGCGTGAAATTGCTGTAAGACTTAAATTAAACCCATTAAGACATGAACTTGAAGGAAAAAGTGTTGTTGTAATCGATGACAGTATCGTTAGAGGTACAACTTCCGAGTCCTTAGTAAGAATCCTTAAGGCAGCAGGCGCTAAAGAGGTGCATATGTTGATTGGATGCCCTCCTGTAATTGCACCATGTTTCTACGGTGTTGCTCTTGCTACTAAAGAGGAATTGATTGCAGCTAATTTGGAAATCGATGATATCAGAAAACAATTAGGTGCAGAAACTTTAGGTTATATCAGCATAGAATCTCTTATCGAAGCTATTGGCATTGATGGGGACAAGTTATGCTTAGGCTGTATCAATGAGGATTATCCTACTGAGATTCCTGATGATTTAGAAGCGGAATCCTACTATGATTATTATCAACCTTTAAGAGATGCAGCTGAAGAAGATGAATAAATTTTCATCTTTTTTATTTTTTAAATTCTATTTTTATATTTTTATTTTTATTTAATTTTTATGAAGTTTGTTTGATTTATTTATGAGTTGTTTTTATGGTGGAATTGTTAGCTCCTGCAGGAAATTTTATTTCATTAATCAGTGCACTTAAAAATGGTGCAGATGCAGTTTATATTGGCCTTGAAGATATGAATATGAGGGTTAATGCAAGTAATTTTTCCCTCGAAGACATTAAAAAGGCAAGTGAAATGACAAGGGAGTATGGAGCTAAGCTATATGTCTGCACAAATACCATAATGAAAGACAAAGACATTGAAATGCTAAAGGGACAATTACCCTATATCAAGGAGTATGGTGCAGATGGAATCATTCTATCCGACATTTCATTAATAGATTTGGCAATTGAAAATAGCCTTGAAGCCCATATGAGCGTTCAGGAAAACACAACTAATTTTTATGCATTGAAGGCATTGGAGAAATTAGGTGTTAAAAGGGCTATTCTATCAAGGGAATTGTCTTTAGATGAAATCAAGGATATTGTTAGAAAGCTAAAGGAAAGCGATTCCTCAATCGAAACTGAAGTCTTCATTCATGGTGCAATGTGCATGGCAATATCCGGCAGATGCTTCTTGAGCTATGGATTGTATGGCAGAAGCGCTAATTGTGGAGATTGTCTCCAGCCTTGCAGAAAGGAATGGAAATTGAGCTTTGAGGAAGATGAGAATGATGATGTAATCAATTTCTCAGACTGTGATGATGAGTCATTCATTATATCAAATTCCTATGATGATTCATATAGGACAAATTTCTTCTCTCCAAAGGATATGGCATTGATAGAACATATTCCAGAACTCATTGAATCGGGAATCGATTCATTCAAGATTGAAGGAAGAGCAAGGTCTCCAGATTATGTTGCAACTGCAGTTAAGGTCTATAGGGAAGCCATTGACTTGTATCAGGAAGACCCGGAAAACTATCAATATGATCCTAAATGGATGGAAGAGCTGATGAAGGTATTCAATAGAGGTTATGATACTGGATTTTATTTCGATGTTCCTTATGAAATCAGTGAAAACAACCAATCAGAATTCATTAAGAAGGATATTGGGAAGGTAGTGAATTATTATAATAAGATTAGAGTTGCAGAGCTAAAGATATGGGATGATTTGGCTATTGGTGATGAGATTATGGTTCAAGGGCCAACAACAGGTTCCATCACTCATGTAATCGACTCTATGCAAATTGATGGAAAAGCTATTGAAAAGGCAGAAAAAGGTTCAAATGTAGCAATAGCAATTGATGAGAAATTAAGGGAAAGCGATTTTGTTTATAAGTTAATCCCTAGAGAATAATTATTATACTTACTAAATTACGGATTATTTTAAAACTATTGGTGTAAAGATGAAAAGACAGAAGAAAATAGCTATTTATGGAAAAGGTGGTATTGGAAAAAGTACCACAGTAGCTAATATTGCAGCAGCTTATAGTGAAGATGATAAGAAGGTTATGGTAATAGGTTGTGATCCTAAATCTGACACTACAAGAACCTTATGCGGTAAAAGGATACCTACAATTGTAAACACCTTAAAGGACAATAAGGCTCCAGAGCTTTCAGATTTGGTCTTTGAAGGGTTTAATCAAATCAAGTGTGTTGAAAGCGGAGGTCCTGAACCTGGAGTGGGATGTGCAGGACGTGGAGTTATTGTTGCAATGAAACGTTTAGAGAATCTAAACGCCTTTGATGAGGATTTCGATGTTATTCTTTACGATGTTTTAGGTGATGTTGTCTGTGGAGGATTTTCAGTTCCTCTTAGAGAGGATTATGCTGATGAGGTATTCATTGTATCCTCTGGTGAATACATGTCCTTATATGCTGCAAATAACATTTCCAAAGGAATCAAGAAGCTAAAAGGTAACCTTGGAGGAATCATTTGCAATTGCAAAGGAATTGAAAATGAAGAGGAGATTGTCAGTTCATTTGCTGAAAAAATCAACACTCAAGTAATAGGATTCATAGGAAGAAGCAACTTGATTCAAAGAAGTGAATTGGATGCAAAAACAGTAGTTGAATATGCTCCTGATTCAGATGAGGCAGAAGCTTATAGAAAATTAGCAAGCGATATTTTCATTAATGATAATTTCTCAACTCCAGAGCCAATTGAAGATGAGGATTTTGAAAATTTCTTTAAGTCATTCTTGGATTAATGCCTTATTCTTTCTTTTTTATTACTTTTTTTTATTTATTACTTTTTTTAATTTAAAATATTTTTTATTAATCTTTTCAATTAAAAAACTATTTTTTTAATTATTTTAAAGATTTATGATTTTGTTATTTTATTAAATATTTTATTGAATTGGATGAACTATAATATTAAATCAGATTATTTTTTTTTTTTTTTTTTTTACAAAATCATATAATTATCAGTTACTTTTCCTGGTTTAGGGTTTACATTTAAATAGTATTACTTATATAAAAATCAAATGTCTTTAAAAGATATTATTAAATTTAGGTGTTAAAAAAAAATGGAAATAAGTGAAATAATTAAGGATGCATTAGTATATTCTTTAAATAACGTTAAATCTTTAATCATTTATGTGATTATTGGTATGGTTACTGGAATTTTAGGTGGAGCAAGCCTCATTGCTATGGCTTCATAAGTAACAGGCAATATTTTGTTGCTGCTGGTGGATTTGGATTTATTGGAATATTAGTAATGATCATTGGTACATTGTTAATTTCCGGATATGGTTTGGATATTGTTAAATACGGTATCGAAAGAAGAGAAGACGGTCCTGGCATTGATATTGTCAGACAAATCTTGAATGCTATTAAATTAATCATTGTTAGTTTTGTTTACTATATTATCCCAGCAGTTATTGCATGGTTATTATACACTCTTTTAGGTAGAGGTATTTTAACTGTATTAGTTGTATTAATTATCTACATTGTTTTTGCATTTGCTCAATTCATGGCAATATGCAGATTAGCTAAATATGATAGTTTAGGAGCAGTTTTATCCATCAATGAAGTTATTGGTGACATACCTAAAATCGGTATGTTAAAAGTTCTTTTAACTATTATTGCAGTACTTGTCATTGCATTTATCATTGCATTTATTTTTGCATTAGTATATCAAGTAAATGACATTCTCGGAGGAATATTGTTAGGTATCTTTGGTGTATACGCAACATTCTTCTATAACAGAGCAATTGGTTTATTATACTCTCAAGTATAAATAAACCCTTTTCTTTTTTTATTTATTATTTTTTATTTTTAACTAATTTTAATTCTTATTTTTCATTAACTCTTTTTTAAAATAGCTTAAATTATGATATGTCATATCCAACTTTTCATATGCACTTTTTACAGAATTCATGGCGTCTCTTTTTCTTTTAAAATAGATTAAATGGGAACTGCAATTGCAATCAGAACATCCGAATTTAGGAACTTCATCACCATCTTCAGCTATTGTTGATGCCAAATCACATTCAATCTTCTTATCAGATACATTAAAGAGAACATCCCTTATTTCACTGCTTTCATTTTTAAGTAGGTAATCTATATGCCAATGAAGTTTCTTGTCATCAGACAGATGCCTATTAATTCTTGCAACAAGTGAATTCATGGCTGAACCTATGTAAACATAGTATCCTTTCCTAAATTTATAGTCATGATGATGATGTCCTATGTCAAGTTTCTCACTTTTTCTCATAGATATGATTAAACAGTATGTGCCTTTCATAATTTAACAACTTTTGTTTTTATTTTTAATATGATTAATCGTTATTTTTATTAAATTAATTGAATGTTTTTGTGCATAAATTATTATGTGTAAATGTTATCTATTTTAGGTTTTTTAAATTTTCTAGTGCATCACTATTGTTTTTATGAATCATTCCAACTTTTTCACATTCATCAAGTTCCACGCAATCTGCGCATGTTTCATATTTTCTTGCTGAAGCGCATTGTCTTATAGGGCAAATTGAATCACAGAATGGAGTTTTCACTCCATCAATCCTGCACCCTACACAATTAATCATTTCTGGACTTATTTCCACTCCATTTAGTTCGCTCCAAAGCTTTGAAACTTTTTCACGTAGTTCATTATCATCATTCACTGTTGCTATGCGAGCTTCACAGCTCTCACAATCCAATCCGCAATATGCAATGTATTCATTCATAATAATCCCCCTATTGATTTTTTTATTTTTAGAATAATTTTGTTTGTCTAGTGCTGTCATTTATGATATGACTTTTTTGGCTCATCTCTTTGATGATGTTATCTTCCTTTATTTTCCCTATCAGAATCGGAGATTTTGGATCATGAAGTTTCAAGTTCCTTTTGACCAATTTCTTATTTGAATTGGCATAGCAGTATAGGCATCCATGATCGCATGTGTTGTATTCCCCTATATCATTATTCAAAAGGCAATGGCACTCTCCATTTCTTGCCTTTTGCTTAGAAATATTTAAGTTTTTATTGATTGCTCTTTCAATCACCTCTTTTGTCATGCAACCACTTGAATCTATGCCGAATTTGTCTAATTCAGTTCCTTCTACGCATGTTTTAATTCTTATGTTATTTTCATTTCCTATTCGAGCAAATTCTTTCCCTATCTTTAATCTTTCATCTTTAGTTACTTCTCTTGCTTTAGGAAAATTGCGTTTTGTTTTTTCATATAAATCAATAAAGCTTATTATTGCTTCAGTTGTATAACCTGATAATGAATTTAGCATATCTTCAAATGATTCAATGTGCTTTTCCAAAGTGTATTTCTCATTGATGAAGATTGGATCATACCTTAATGTAACATTTTCCTTTCCTAATTTTTTAGATAGGTATTTGAAGCTTTCTAAAACATCATCTACTGGTGGGACATTTGGCTCTATATCCTTTTCATAGGGGGTGATTGTTATATGCCAATACTGATTGAACTTATCTATCTTTTCAAGATTTTCAAACATTGGTTGTGGATTTTTAGTGCAGAATATTATGCAATCAATTAACGCTGGATCTAATTTATATGAATAGATTTGGTTCTTTGCATATGGGCTTCTTACATAAACGAATCCATCATCTATTCTGTTATAGAGCCATTCGCTGAAAAATCCGGGAATGTCTGTTCTTAAGCCAGTATTCAATATCATTTTAAAACTCCTTTTAGAAAAATTTCATCTTTTCTTATCATATATCTATTTGGAATTGGTTTTTTAAAAATATTTTTATAAAATAATAACCATAACTCTTATTATGAATTTTAAGATTAAGGCAAGGGGTCATGAAAACGTACTGTCTTTGCATAAATCCACATTTGAAATTACAAAGGATAATGATTTGAGTCTTGCCGGAGATTGCATTATCGGATTGGATATTGATAAGTCAATGGAGGACTTTCCAGAAGAATTTAAGGAAAAACTGGCAAATGATGATACAAAAGTAATTGTTGAATTAAACACTCCTAATGCCTCTGATACCATAGAAGGATTTGGCCATCACGATTTAAGCTTATCTCATCCAACAGATATTGTTTGCAGAAAAAGCACATTTGTGTGCTCTAGAACCTTAATGATTAATTCTAACAAAGCAGCTATTGATTTAAATAGGGATTTGATTAAGGATTTGGCTAATGGTGAATCTATGGAGGTTAACATTAAGCTTATTTGATTTCTGAACTAATTTTTATTTAAGTTGGTAGTAATATTTAAATAAGATAATAAATATATTATATAGTACTGTACTATTCATCTGTTTTTATGCAGGGGTGGTCGAGCGGTCAAAGGCGCTAGGTTGAGGGCCTAGTGGGTTAGTCCCTTCGCGGGTTCGATTCCCGTCCCCTGCACCATTTTTATAATCTATTTTTATTTGATCTTACTTGATTTTACTTGATTTCTTACTTTTTTTAACATATTTTGATAGCTTATTTTTTTAAAAAGCCTATTTTTTCATCAGATTTATATATCTTTATTAATAAAAATAATAATATACTAATTATTTAAATAATTCTTTGAATAAGAATTATTAGAATTATACGAATTTTAAAATTCTAATTTATTTGAGGTGTAATGATGAAGGCAGTTATTCCAGCAGCAGGGTTAGGAACAAGATTCTTGCCTGCTACAAAGGCCCAACCTAAAGAAATGCTACCGGTTTATGATAAGCCTACTATTCAATATGTAATAGAGGAATCAGTTAATTCCGGTGTAGATGACATTTTAATTGTTACAGGTAAAGGTAAAAGGTCAATTGAAGACCATTTTGACAGATCTTTTGAATTGGAGCATCATTTAAAAACAAAAGGTAAAGAAGAGTTTTTAAAGGAAATAGAATATATTTCTGATTTGGCAGATATCCATTTCATAAGGCAAAAGAAGCAAAAAGGTCTTGGTGATGCTATCTATTGTGCTAAAAAGCATGTTGGAAATGATCCTTTTGTAGTTATGTTAGGGGATACAATCACTAAAGACACTGTTCCATGCACAAAGCAATTAATTGACATCCATGAGAAATATGGCAAATCAGTCATCGCTTTGGAAGAGGTTCCTGATGAGAAGGTAGAAAGATACGGTATCATTGGTGGTGAAGAGATTGAACCTAATATCTATCAAATCGATAAATTAGTCGAAAAGCCACCTTTAAGAGTTGCACCAAGTAATTTGGCTATTATGGGAAGATATGTTCTCACCCCAGACATCTTTGACTGCATTGAAAATGTCGAGCCTGGTTACGGTGGTGAAATCCAATTGACTGATGCATTGTCTAAATTGGATGAAATCTATGGTCAAGTCTTTAAAGGCCAGTCCTATGATATTGGTAATCGTATCGATTGGTTAAAAACTTCCTTAAGATTTGCATTGGAAGATGAAAAAGCTAAAGATGAAATTCTAAACTTTATTAAAAATGAGATAATTTAATTTTTACAATTATCCTCTTTTTATTTTTAATTTTTCAATTGTTTAAGTGATTCAATGATTAATGAAAAAAGCCCTGAAGAGGAAATCGAAGAGCTGAAGATACAGCTTTCCAATTACAGAAAGGAAAATCGCATTCTCAAGGAAAGGTGTGAATCCTATGAAGATAGGATAGAGCACTTTGCTATTGAAAGGGAAAACCTTTCAAGAGACATTATGAGATTTGAATCAATGGAAATGGAACTTAAGCAGTATGATATCGAGGAATTAGGTCTTGAAACCAAGAAATTGAATCATAGGGTTGATATTCTTAGGAGATATCTTAAAGCTGAAAGGCAAGACAATGAAAAATTGAATGAACTTATAAATAAGTTGACAAAAGAATTGAATGATGCCAATTATGAAATTGCTAATCTTGAAAGGGACTTAAGGAAATCCCGGATTCGCCAAAATCAAAGAACATACAATTTGGAAAATCGTTTGGATATAGCATATACAAAATTGGCACAGATGAAATACACTTTAAATGAATTTGAGGAATTAGGATTTTTTAAAAGGGTTAGAGGCAAGAAACCTGAAAGCCTCGGTGATATTGACAGTTAGTATAAACTTTTATTTTACAATTGATATTTATTTGATAAAAAGGTGTTTTTTATGGAAACTCAAAGAATTATGGTAACTGGAGGAGCAGGATTTATAGGAACTAATCTTGTTAATGAACTTAGAAGCAGAGGTCATGAAGTATTGTCAGTTGACTTATTGCATCATGAAGATGAGGCTGATTTATACTCTGATTCCTATTCTGACTATGTTAGAGGGGATATTCGTAACTATCGTCAAATGGAAAGAATCTTTGATGACAATGAAAAATTCGATTATGTTTACAACTTAGCTGCGGAATATGGAAGATGGAATGGTGAAGGATATTATGAAAACCTTTGGGAAACCAATGTAATCGGTTTGAAAAACATGATTCGTCTTCAAGAGAAATTAGGCTTTAGAATGATTTCATTCTCATCTGCAGAAGTTTATGGTGATTATGAAGGAATCATGACTGAAGATGTAATGGAAAACAGGCCAATTAAAGACACTTATCAAATGAATGACTATGCGATTTCCAAATGGGCTGGAGAATTGATGTGCATGAACTCAGCAACTATGTTTGGAACTGAAACAGTAAGAGTACGTCCTGTAAACTGTTATGGTCCTCATGAAGCTTATTCTCCATACAAAGGTTTCATCCCTATTTTCATTTACAAAGCACTTCATGGATTGCCTTATTCAGTTCATAAAGGACATAAGAGAATTATTGATTATGTTGAAGACACTGCAAATACCTTTGCAAATATTGTAGATAACTTTATTCCTGGTGAAGTTTACAATGTTGGAAGTAAACAGGAATGGGAAATGACCATTGAAGAATATTCTGACTTAGTATTGGAAGCCGTAGGGATTGATGATTCCTTGGTAACCTACACTCCTGCTGAAGCATTCACTACAAAGGTCAAGACCATTGACTTTTCCAAAGCTATTCGCGATTTAAAGCATGATCCGAAAGTTGACCCTAAAGAGGGAATAAGAAGAACTGTAGAATGGATGAAATGGTATTATAGGATTGAAGATTAATTTTTAATATCAATTTTATAAGCAATTTAAGCAATTTTAATCAATTTTAATCATCTTTTACTATTTTTCAGTTGTTTAAAATTTCATAATCTATTAATTATTTTTTCAAGTGATAAAATGGCAAATGTAGTGGCTATCATACCTGCATACAATGAGGAAAAGGCCTTAGCTGATGTCATAGGCAAAACTTTAGACTATGTTGATGAAGTTATCGTTGTAGATGATGGGAGCAGTGATAAGACTTCTGAAGTAGCTGTTGAAGCAGGCGCTCGAGTAATTAAGCATAGTGTTAATTTAGGTAAGGGTGAAGCGTTGAAATCAGGTTTTAAAGCTATTGAGGGTGATTCAATAATCATTACAATAGATGGTGATGGCCAACATAATCCTAATGAGATTCCTGATTTAGTAAGGCCTATCATTGAAGATAGTGCAGATTTAGTCAATGGGAGTAGGTATATGAATGGTCCTGAAGAAAACACTCCTGCTTACAGAAGAGTTGGACAAAAGGTCTTGGATATTGCCACAAATATCTCTGCAGGAACTAAGGTAACAGATTCCCAAAGCGGTTTTAGAGCATTTTCCTCCAAATCCAAAAATGTTTTCAGATTTAAGGATACAGGGTTTGGAATTGAAAGTGAAATGCTTGTTGATGCAGCTGAAGAGGGATTGAAAATAGTTGAAGTTCCTATAACAGTTCGCTATGATTTGAATGGATCTACAAAAGACCCAATAACTCATGGTGTAGGTGTTTTATTCAATATCACCAAAGATAAAGTTCTCAGAACTTTTAAAAAATAGTCTTTTTTTAATTAGAAAATAGACGTAATATAAAAATAGCTTTTTTAGTTTTTTATTAAAAATAGAAATTAAAAAATAGCTATTTCTAATATATTTCTAATAGCTATTAAATTAGTTAAAATAAAATTAGAACCTTTGTGGTTTTAGTTTTTTGGTTTTTTCTTTGCTTGCATTCTTAGCTTCTTTTGTATATTTATCACAAATGTTATTCACTTCTCCAATCTCACGGACTTTTCCCTTTTCAATCCAGATTGCCTTATCACATATGGAACGGATTTCTGGAATGGAGTGAGATACAAGCAATACAGTAGTGTTGGATTCCATCAATGATTTGAGCTTTTCCTTACTTTTCTTTCTGAAAGTGATGTCTCCTACACCTAATACTTCATCAAGAATTAGAATATCTGGATCCACTATTGTAGCGATTGAAAAACCAAGCTTTGAAAGCATACCAGAAGAGTAATTCTTAACTGCAAGATTTATGAAATCCCCAAGTTCGCTGAATTCCAAGATTTCATCATACTTTTCTCTAAGGAATTTCTCACCATATCCTAAAATAGCACCATTCAAGAATATGTTTTCTCTTCCAGAGTAGTTCTTATCAAATCCTGCACCTAAGGATAATAAAGGAGCAATGTTACCGTTGATGATCACATCACCTTCATCAGGTGAGTAAACTCCAGAAATGATTTTCAAAAGAGTACTTTTTCCAGCACCATTGTATCCGATAAGACCTACCTTTTCACCTTTGTAGATTTTAAAGGATACGTCGTCAGTAGCCTTAAAAATGGTTTTCTTTTCCTTGTTTCTCTTCAAGGTCCTGATAACATATTCCTTAAGGTTGTCTATCTTATCATTTCCTATCTTAAAGCTTAGGCTGACATTTCTTAGTTCGATAGCAACATTGTCATCACCAGTGGTTTGGAGATAACTTTGGTTATTGTTATATTCCTCTAATAATTTAGCCTTTCTTTCCTTGTTTTGCTTTCTTTTAAGTGCTTTTTCTTCTTTTTCTTTTTCTTCAGCAAGTCTTTTTGCTTCAAGTTCCTTTTGTTTTTCTTCTTCTTCAATTCTTTTCTTTTCCTCTTCAGATTCCTTTAAGAAGAAAGTAGTGAGTTCAGTCTTTTCATACTCTTCGCTACCATCAAAAATAAGTTCAATCTTCAAGTCATTGTCAGAGTCAAAGGAAACTTCAAACTTACCTGCATCATCAGTTATGTATTGATGGGAGTTTATGAATTCTCCATCTAATTTATAAGTATTACAAGTTATGTTCTGATTGCCTAAAACAGTTTCATCAGCTGTTTTTAGGTATGCTTCGAGAGAGAATGTGTTATGAATAGACGGCACTATCTTTGTTTCAATTTTGCTATTTGTATCATTCATATTTTCCTCTCCTTAATTAGCTTTTTTCAATCAAAATTTGTTTTTTTAAATTCTTTTTATAATTCTAAAGTAATCTTGTTTTGATATTTTCTAAATACCAATACTCCAATAATAAAGATAACTATTGAAAATATAATTGTTGTTAACATAATGGTTTGTGATGGGAATCTGCCATACATTACGAATTCCCTGAATTGAGCAATGATTCCGTAAACTGGATTTAATTCCATATATCCTCTAATAGGTTGTGGAACAATATCCATTGGATAAAATATTGCACAAGCATATACTAATAAGCTTGTAAAGATTTTGTATAAGTATTCAATGTCTGTGAATTTTGTACATACGATAGCCAATATCAATCCCACTCCAGTGATTAGGATTACTAAGATTGCAATTGGAATAACTGCAAAAAGACCCATTGCATAAAATGGAGCGCCAGTTACGATCATAATTGTTATCATAACGATTAAAGACATCAAAAAGTTTAAAAATTCTGAACAGATTCCTCCAATAGCAAATATGTATCTAGGAATGAAAATCTTTTGTAAAATACTTCTGTTGCGTTTAATGGAGGTCATAGCTATTTTTGTTCCACTATTGAAGAAATCGATTACACAACGTCCAGCCATAAAGTAAACTGGGAAGTTCTCAATACTTTTTGTAAAAAAGGTGGAAAATATAGCTGTTAATAATACCATTGTAATCAATGGATTTAAAAAACTCCAAAGAATTCCTAATACAGAATCTTTATATTTGGTAGTGAAGTTTCTCTTGATGATTTGTTTTAGAAGGAAATTTTCACTACTCCCTTTTTTCAGCATATCTAAAGTCATAGTTGTTACCTATTATTAAAGTTAAGTTAATTATCAATTTAAGTAATATAATTTTAATTTATTAAATTAACTATATAAGTTTATTTATTTTTTATTTAAAAAGATTTATAAATAATTCGGTCTTTAAACAAATTAAATATAATATTCCATCGTAGATTATCATTGTTTTTCGAGTCATATTTGAAAATAGGATTATAAATTCTAAAATTTAAATTAAATTATATTAATAATGACAAACAATATTATAATATCAAATTAAAATTATAATAAAAATTATAATATAAATTATAATAAAAATTATAATATAAATTATAATAAAAATTATAATTAAAATCATATTTAAAAAGATTTAGGAGAGATAAAAATGAAATTTGAAGATTTAATTGCAAAATGTCCTAAATGCGGTTCTACTGATAAGACCGCTCACAGAAGATTCATTGATAATCATCACGCACATGCTGAATTGAAGGAATTCAAATGTGACAATTGCGGATATGTTTTTGAAACAGGTAATGATAAGGAAAAATCAGAAGAGGAAACCATTAAAAAAGACCTTATCGGTGAATTAAATAAAAAATTATAATGATTTATTTTAGATTTTTTAAAATCAACTGCTAAATTGTTTCATTCTTTATTAAATTTATTTTTGAGGGATAAAATGACTTTTCATGTAATGATCATACCAACTTTAGGATGCCCATCCAACTGTGCCTATTGTTGGGGTTCTGAAGAAAATGCAGAATTAATGGATATTGATGTGATAAATCAGATTGTCAAATGGTTAGCTAATTTTAGGGATGAGCCTGTACATTTCACTTTCCACGGTGGAGAGCCTTTGCTTGCAGGTTATGAATTCTATGAAAAGGCACTTCCATTACTTAATGATGCAACAACTCATGAAACTGAAGGTTTTTCCCTACAAAGTAATTTATGGCTATTGGATGAGGATATGGCTAAGTTATTCTCAAAATACAATATTGCTATCAGTACAAGCATTGATGGTCCTAAGGAAATCAATGATTATCAAAGAGGTGAAGGATACTTTGATAAGACCATTAAATCAGTTAAGTTAGCTACTGATAATGGAATACAAATCAACTTTGTCTGCACTTTCACTTCATATTCCAAGGATTTCTCAGATGAGATCTATGATTTCTTTAAGGAAAATGGATTGAACTTGAAAATTCATGCGGCATTGCCATCATTGCGTGGAGATAATGCAGACCCATGGGCACTTCCTCAAGAGGAACATGGAAAATTGCTAATCGATTGGTTAGATAAGTACCTATACGACTTGGATAAGTTTGTTATCATGGATTTGGACCATATTGCAAAAAGCAGTTTAAGAAGAGTAGGAACATTATGCACTTTCAATGACTGTATGGGAACTACACTTGCTGTAGGTCATGACGGTTCCATTTACCCTTGCTACCGTTTTGTTGGAATGGATGAGTACATTATGGGAAATGTATATGATGAGCCATCTATGGAAGATTTGGAGAAATCTGAAGCTTGGGAAAAACTAATGGAATTCAAGAGTTTTGTTGATGAGGACTGTGCAGATTGCAAGTTCATTAAATTCTGCAGAGGAGGATGTCCTTATAATGGAATAGTCGCTACCCAATCTCCAAGAGCTGTTGACCCTCAATGTGAAGCTTATAAGATGATCTTTGGTGAAGTTTCTAAAAAAGCCAATGAAGACTTCAAGAAACATGCAATGGCAGCATTTGGTGGAGCTCCAAGGGTTAGAAAAGAAGGGGATCCATTTTCAATTATGGATTTAATGACAAAAATGTAATTTCTAAATTCCTTTCTATTTTTTTTATTTT
>NZ_JAEDCO010000022.1 GCF_016294135.1 Methanobrevibacter ruminantium | reverse complement strand
AATCTTCATCTTTCTTAGGCATGATGCTATCGATTATTTCTTTAGTGCCTTTTCTTGTAAAAATAGCTATTTTTAGCATAGTTACTTTAAATTCATATTTAACTATGCCTTTCTCTTTTTCAACGGTTAAAAATAGTCTTATTCCGTTGTATAGAATTATTAAAAATATGAGGATTAAGGCGATTAGGATAATTAAAAAAAGATTGCAGTTCATTTCATCGCCTTTTCATATTGTTTTTAGTTTTAATATTTTAATATTTTAATATTTTTAATTTATTTTTATTAGATATATCTTATAGATTGATGATTTATTTATTCATCATTATCCACTTCAATGTCTAATCCATCTTCAACTTCGTCAACTATGTCTTCAGCTTTTTCCTTAATTTCTCCGTCTTGGATTTCAACTTCAGTAACATCGTCGACATTTATGTATTTGTCATCTTTATTTTTTGATGGGATGACATCTTTTAGGATATCGGTTAAAATCAATCCTAATTCGTTTAAACTTTTATTAGCATTATCTCCTTTTGATAAATTTATGGTTCTGATTCCCTCTGCACCAGTGTTTCCTTTTGATACAACGACCATGGTTACAGGTTCAACACTTACACCAGCACCAGTAGCGGTTATTTGTTGTCCAGCTTTCTGTTCTCCTATACCGAACCCTATTGCTGCTTTAGTTACTGGAATCAATATTTTATCTTCACTTTCAATAGGTTCTCCAACATAATTGCTAATGTGGATAAGTTTTCTTAATTCTTCTACAGTTGATTTAATTGGTGCTTCATCAATCATTATTTAACTCCTTGTTTTTATCAATATTCTATAATTTTTAATTATGGTTTGCTATTAACATATAATATATTATATTTTTTTAATATACTTTTTTTACTATTTACATTTATATGTTGGATACATTGATATGTTAAAAATACATTCCATATGTTAAAATTATATTACATTCTATATAAATGTTTCTAAGCTTGAGTTAATTTTTTGAAAAAGAGATGCTTGATTTGAAAATTTAAAAGTAAAAATAAAATTAGTAGTAATACAAGAAAAATAAAAAAAGAAAAAAAGAAGAAATGGGTTTAAATGTAATGATCAGCAAGAGCTGCTACACCGGCACCTGCATCTTCTACTAAACCTAATCCTTTTAAGGTTAATCCTAATGCAGTAAATGTAATAGCTAATTCTTGGTAATTGATTACACCCATGTGTCCAATTCTGATGATGTTTCCTTTAAGATGGTCTTGTCCACCAGCTAATTGAACTTTATATTTGTTTAACATGGTTCCTCTGATATCATCGTCAGTTACACCTTCAGGGATGTTTACTGCAGTTACGGTTGCAGAGGATACAGCTTCATCAGGGAACAATTCGAGACCTAAAGCTTTAACAGCATCTCTTGATGCAGCTGCTGCTTGGTGGTGTCTTGCTACACTGTTTTCAAGTCCTTCTTCATGAATGACTTCAAGTGCTGCTTTTAATCCGTAAATCAATGAAACTGATGGGGTGTAAGGAGTTTGAGCAGGAGTTTTGTTACCGTTTGCTCTGTATTTAGGCATGTTTAAGTAGTAGTTGTTAGGTTCAACTTTTTCACATGCTGCCCATGCATCGTCATTGAAGGTAATAGCTGCAAGTCCAGGTGGTGCAGCGAGACATTTTTGAGATCCGGTTACACAAGCGTCGATGTGGAACTTGTCTACATCAACATAGTCTCCACCTAAGGATGATACAGTGTCTACAATGAATAATGCATCGTGGTTTTTCATGACTTCCCCTACTTCTTGAATAGGTGCAGCCACTCCAGTGGAGGTTTCGTTGTGGACCATGGTTACTGCCTTGATGTCTTCATCTGCTTCTAAAGCTTCTTCCACTTGGTCCGGGGTTACAGCAGTTCCCCATTCAACATTTAAAGGGACTGATTCAATTCCGTGGTAGTTTGCAATTTCTGCAAATCTTTCTCCGAATTTTCCTCCGATAACATTCAATACTTTGTCTCCTCTGTTAACAAGGTTGGAAAGAGCTGCTTCCATTGCAGAAGTTCCTGAACCAGTAAGGATGTAAGAATCATTTTTGGTTTGGAAAGTTTTAGACATTAACTGAGTGGTTTCAGTATAGATTTCTCCGAATTCATCTCCTCTGTGGTTTACAACAGCTTTTCCCATTGCTTGCAATACTCTTGGGTCTGCAGTTGTTGGGCCAGGGAGCATTAATAATATTTCGTTCATTTATTCTCCTCCAATATATAATAAGAATTATGAGCTTGAGTGGATAATTTTAATTGTTTTTCATTAGATTTCTATTATTATTTTAAAGTTATAATAATATGTCAAGCTATATATAACCTTTCTTTTTAATAGTTCTTAAATATTTTGTCGGCACTTTCATTTCTTTATTTGGTTAATTATGATAATTTTATAAATGACTTTTTAAAGATTAATATTAAAGGTTTTCTTATGAGTTTTAGAACAAGAAGAGTGTTGATGTCCACTCCATTTATTGCAATATTTGAGTTTTTCCTTATGGTGCCTGTTCTTATTGTTCGGCGGATTAGATGATTCATATTTGCTTTTATTAACCTCTTTTTTGTTTTATTGAATACAGTGCCTATGTTTTTCGAGGAGAAGAAATCAAGATTCATAACAAGGGCCTTGGATGTGATATCCGGATTTTGGATTTGGATGTCCTTGTTTTTCTTCTTTGACATTCTATTCATTTACATTATTGGAGCCTTTGTGGAACTTCCTTTTTATATTATAGTTGCCCTTCTTCTATTGGTTCCTATAATAACAATCTATAGCTATTGGCATGCTCATATGATTATTGTTCATGAGAAAACAATAGAACTTGACAAGATCAATCAGAACATTAACATTGTCCACCTATCAGATGTTCATTATGGAGCAATCAGGCATAAGAAAATCATTTTAGACTTAAGGGATAAGCTAAATGAATTGCCTCCCTCTTGTGATTTGGCTATCATATCTGGGGATTTGGCAGATGGTTCATGTGTGGTTGAAGAGGATGATTCCCTGCCACTTAAAGATGTGAATATTCCAATTGTTTTTACAGCAGGAAACCATGACTTTTACCTAGGCATCGAAAATGTTTATAATGCCTGCAGGAAAGCAGGAATCATCATTTTAGATAATGAAGGAATGGAATTCAAGGACTTGAATATCTTTGGCCTCACCTATAGTTTTGGCGAGATAGAAACTGTACGTTTAGAGGATTTGAAATCATTCATCAAGGAAGATAAGGTAAATATAATCAATTTCCATGTGCCTCAAAATTGGGAAATGTTTTCAAGTTTGGGCTTTGACATTCAATTGTCTGGTCATACTCATGGAGGACAGTTTTATCCAGTCGTTTGGATAGGAAACATAATTATGTATAATATGGGTCTTTTTAAGAAAAGCATTGGTGGAAAGGATAGTTATTTGCATGTTACAACTGGTGTTGGTTCCATGGATTATCCATTTAGGTGGGGAACTGACAGTGAGCTTGTAATATTGAAATTAAGGAAAAAAATTAATTCAAATTTTATTTATTATCATAGGATTATTATCATAGAATAATTATCAGATTATTATCATGGATTTATTATTATATAATTTTCAGGGATTTATTATATCATCAGATTATTAGTATATTAGGGGTTTAAATGAATAAGAGAGTAGTTAAAAGGAATGGGGATGAATTGTTTCCTCTTGGAATTGGAGCAATGAGACTCCCTACAAAAAACAATTCAATTGACCGTGAAAGCGCTCAGGATTTTATATTGTTTGCAATTGAAAATGGAGTGAATTACATCGATACTGCCTATGCATATCATGGTGGGGAAAGCGAATCATTTTTAGGAGACATCTTAAGCTTGTCTGGTTCAGATGGAGTTAAATATAGGGATAAGGTTAAACTGTCCACTAAATTGCCTTCCTGGATGGTAAGGTCAAGGGAGGATATGGATGCATTTTTAAATGAACAGTTAAGAAAGCTCCAGGCTGATGTCATTGATTATTATTATGTTCATAGCGTTGACTTGTCAACCATTTTAAGGCTCAAGGATTTAGGACTTTATGAATTTTTGGAAAAAGCAAAAACTGATGGCAAAATCAGGAATATCGGTTTTTCTTATCATGGTTCTCCACATGAATTCCAAACTCTAATTGATGATTTCCCTTGGGATATGGTACTTGTTCAGTATAATTATTTGGATGTCAATGCACAGGCAGGAATTCGTGGAATTCAATATGCCTATGAAAATGATATTGCAGTATTTGTCATGGAACCTTTAAAAGGAGGGCTTCTTGCTGGGGAATTGCCTCAAGAAGTAAGTGCTTTGTTTAATGAGGTGGATTCCAGCAAATCCTCTGTTGATTGGGCTTTAAGTTGGGTTTTCAATCAAAAGGAAATCACTTGCGTATTGTCTGGAATGGGTTCTCTTGATCAGATGAAAGAGAACATGTCAATTGCTGAAAGGGTAGAAATTGGTTCATTGTCTGATGAGGAGATAGATGTATTGGATAAGGCACAAGGCATTTTCAATTCAATGATGAAGATCAATTGCACAGGTTGTGGCTATTGTCTTCCTTGTCCTAGAGGGGTTAATATTCCAGATTGCTTCAATGTCTATAATGAAAAGTATTTATTCGATAAAAAGGCATTTGGTGTACTTCCACATGCTATGGTGAATTATTATGTGGTTGTTGGTGGAATAACCAATAAGCAAGCAAGTGCAGGGCTTTGCAATCATTGTGGAAGATGCAAAAGCTTATGTCCACAGTCTCTTGACATTCCGAATGAATTGGATAGGGTAAAATCAGAATTTGAATTATTGGGATTCAATTATCAAATCAAGTTTGTAAAGAATGTTGCAATGCCTTCAATTAATAAGATATCTAAAGTTTTTGACTTCTTTAAGCATTTTTAGATATTTTATTTTCTTTTTTCAATTAATTTTTATTTAATTTCTATTTAATTTCTATTTTTCATGCAATCATTTAAGAATTTATAAGTATTATTAAGAATAAAATATAATTTAAGAAAAATTTTATGAGGTCTTTTTATGAAAAACATTTTAATATCCAATGATGATGGTGTTCTTGGCCCAGGTATTTTAGCCAATAAACAGGCACTTGAAGAGTTTGCAAATGTTACTGTCGTAGCTCCTCAAGAGAATAACAGTGCTGTAGGTCGCAAAGTCAATATCATGAAGCATATGTATTTAAAAGAGTATGAATTGGCTGATGGAAACATGGCTTATGGATTGTCTGGAACTCCCGCGGATTCTGTCAATGTAGGTATTAATTATGTTTGTGATGAAAAGCCAGATCTTGTTGTAACTGGAATCAATCCTGGAATCAACATAAGCAGATTCCAAATCACTACATCAGGTACAGTTTGTGCAGCACTTGAAGCAGTTGGACTTGGAGTGCCTGCAATTGCATGTTCATTGTTCTTGGATGATGATTGCTTTAAGCAGGATGAAGAGGGAAATTGGTATGTTGATACAGATTATAGCTTTGCCCAAGAGATTCTTGTTAAAGTGGTTAAAAAGGTTTTGGATGAAGGTCTTCCTGAAGGAGTTGACCTCTTTAACTTGAATATTCCTTCCAAGCCATTGTCTGATAAGATTAAGATAACAACTCTTGCAGATAGGATGCTTGATTTTAATATTCTTGAGAGAGTCGATGATGAGGGGAATGATGCAGTCATGAATGTTCCTCAATTGATTGAAGAATATGAAGAGGGAACCGACGGATACTGCTTATTGGTTGAAAGAAGACCTAGTTTGACTCCTTTAAGTGTTAATTTTGGAGGCAAAATAACTGGATTGGAAGATTGGGAATTTTGATTTTTAAATTGTCATATTTTTAAAGTATAAGATTCTTAAATTATAATCATAATCATTAATTATTGAAGTATTAATTATAAGGTGTAAACATGGATTTTAATGAATGGGGAGGATGGTATAAGGAAATTCTTGATACTCTTGGATTTTCAAGAGAAGGGGATGAGAACACTGCAGCATTGTTGGATAAGATTCTTGATGAGAAAGGTTGCTTGACAATTGAGGAATTCTCTGATGAGATTATGGAGAAAAAAGACACTTCAAAATTCATTGTTGTTGGTGCGGGCCCTTCCATAAAGAAGCATATTAAATATGTAAAGGAAAATTATGACTTGAATGATTATCTTATTGTTTCTGCAGATGGTGCCACTACTGCAATGCTTGAAGATGATCTTGTTCCAGACATTGTTGCTACTGACTTAGACGGCAAAATGGATGATTTGTTGGCTGCAAATTCATTAGGGTCTTATTTTGTCGTTCATGCTCATGGAGACAATGAAGAGCTCATTGTGAAGTGGACCACTAGCTTTGATAAGATTCTCGGAACCACCCAATCCAAACCTGTAGGTCATTTATACAACTTTGGTGGATTTACTGATGGTGATAGGGCAATGTTCTTCACTCTTGCATTAGGATGTGAGGAAATGGTTCTTGCAGGAATGGATTTTGGAACAAATGTAACCAAATATTCAAGGCCTAACATTGAAGGGGCAACAGGTCCTGCAGATGAGATTAAAACCAAAAAGCTAATCTTTGCAGAAAGATTGCTTGCTTGGATAAAGGAAAATACTGATGTAAAAGTGATTAATTTGGTTGACATTGACAAATAATCATTTTTCTTAATTTTTATTTTTTTAATTATTTTAGCTATTTCACTTTCCTTGTTTTCTAATTATTCTATTTTCATTATTTTATTCTCTTATTCATTCTCTTATTTTATCGTTTTTCCAGATTTTTTCTTATTCTATTTTTTCAATAATTTTTATGAATTTTCTTTTTTTTATTAAATTTGTATGCTATTATTCAAATTTAAAGAACTTTTTTATATAAGTTAACATATAATAAACTATATGGCAATAGAAGATATTTTGATGGGAGATGAAACATTATTCCAAAACATAAATGCATTTAATCCTGATTATATGCCTGAAAACTTTAATTTTAGGGACAGCCAAATGGGAGGAATGGCTATGTGCATTAGACCAGCCATTCAAGGCGGTCGCCCTACCAATTCAGTGATTATGGGATCATGCGCTACAGGGAAAACAACAGCGCTTAAAAAGGTTTTTGAATTGGTTGAACACACCACTGATAAGGTGGTTTGCTGTTACATTAATTGTCAATTGCACACAACACGTTTTGGAATCTTTTCTCAAATTCATAAAAAATTATTTGGACATCAACCTCCAGAAACTGGAGTTCCTTTTTCAAGAGTGTATGAAAAAGTCATGAACAAGCTTTCTGCTGACAATAAAACATTGGTTGTTGCTTTCGATGATGTTAATTACTTATTCCAAACTCCACATGCAAATAAAATATTTTATGATATTTTAAGGGCTTATGAAGAATTTGAAGGAGTAAGAACAGGTATTTTTGCAATTCTTTCAGATTTGGAATTCAGATATGCTCTTGACAAGAATGTAAATACTGTATTCATTCCTCAAGACATTACATTCCAGCCATACACATATTCTGAAATATTCAGCATTCTTCAAGATAGGGCTAGAGCGGGATTCTATCCTGGAGTGATTTCAGATGAAATCATTGAAGAAATAGCTAATCACACAATTGAAGTGGGGGATTTAAGGGTTGGAATTGACCTTCTTAGAGTATGTGGTAATATTGCAGAGGCAAATGCAAGCAGATCCATTACTTTAGAGCATGTTGAAGAAGCAATATCCAAACAAGGTTCCATTAATTTGATGGAAACCATAAATTCCTTAAATGACATTGAAAGGACTTTGCTTAGAGCAGTTGTTGATAGTGATGAAATCTTAACTGCTGGGGACTTGTCTAAACAGTTTAAGGAAGAGGCAGGAGTTAGTTATGCTACATTCAACAGGACTCTTGAAAAACTTGAATTCTTAAGATTGGTGGACACTAAGTTCACTGGAAAAGGAGTTAGAGGAAATTCAAGAGAAATCATTTTAAGATTTGCTCCTGAGGATATTAAACGCTGCAATCTTTAGATTTAATATCCTACTTTTCAAACTTTTAAAAAAAGTTTGATCAAAACTGTTTCTTTTTTTATTTTTTTATTATTCTTAATTAAAATTCTATTTTTTATTATTTTCAAAATGAATATAAAATCATAAGTCTAAGATAGCTCTAAGCTTAAAGACACCATCATCTTCTTTTACACACATCTTATGAAAAGTGATAGCCTTAACTTCAGATTTTGGGCTATGAACATTCCAATCTATTTCTTCACCACAAGCAAAACAAGTCAATTTATAATTCTCTAGATTGGAAGATTTATCATCAGCTATTTTTTCAATATTCACTTTAAAATCAGAAAAGAACAGGAACTCTGTATCCTGAAGGAATAAGAGCTCTTCTAAATAATCATATAAAAGGGAAACCAAATCCTCTGAAACTATTTCAAATTCTCTAGATTCCTCTTTTTTTACCTTGCTTATATCTGTTATAACATTGAACATAGCGAGTCCTGCATTTTCGTATGCCTCATTTAGAGATTTCCCATAGGCATGAAATCCAATGTCTGCAGTGACATCAAAATAATCGTATCCATTTAATTTTGATTCATTATTATCCATAGCTATGCACCGATATTAGTTTTAACAATTTATTATTTAACTTTAATATTATATAAATTCCTTGAAAAAAAGGTTTAAAAATCTATTTTCATCTCATAATAAATACACTTGAAATCCAACCCCATATTAGTTTTCAAATGCTCTCTTTCTCTTTTTTTATATATGCTTTAGAACTTAGTAATATTACAGAGAGAAAATTTATAATAAAACTTAAATTAAAATGAGGTGAAAAAATGATAAAACATATTAACAATAATTGTGACTTAAGAAGAAAAACCAGTATTATGGATCCTATGAACTTCCACAACCTTAGAATTGATTTTAAAGATTGCATGGTAATATTTGTAGTTCTTACAGTATTACTTTTATCTATTCTAGCTGTTAGCGCAGCTCCAAGCCCAGAAATGATGAGCTGGGTATAATTAAACAAATGAAACCAAACCCATTGTTTATTAAAGGATGTAACCATATAGGATAAAAACTACTAAAGATTTATGAATATTATCGTGCAATTTCTTGAAAAAAACATCTCATAAATATTTAGATTTTATAAATTACATAGTTTACATCCTTTAATCAATGTGTTTTTAGAATTAAAATTTTTATTTTTATTTTATCATTTTTTAAACACTAAAAACTCAATAGCCATCATTTAATCCTTTACACCATACATCAATTTTTGCTCTTTTTAGATTCATTGAGATTATGAAATTTCTTAAACCATTTTTCAAATATTCCTTTTCTTGATTTTGTTAGTTTTAATTTCAACAATTAATTTTAAATGTATTATAAAACATAACTATAATATTATATTAAAAATTATATTGGAATTTAATTAGAAGTTATATTAAATATAATTGAAATTCATAATTTTTATACGAAAAATTTTTATACAAACTTATTATTTAAATTGTTATTTTAACTTATTCAGTGATATTTATGTCAGTTAAAGAAAATCTTGAAAAGGTAAGAGACAATGTATGGGAACTCCCAAGTAGCTATAAAAAGGAAATGAGAGTTCCTGGAAGATTGTATCTTGATGATGAATCCGTTAAGGATATTGAAGAGGGGGCTCTTGAGCAGGTGGCAAATGTAGCTTGCATGCCAGGTATTCAAGGTGTATCAATAGCTATGCCAGACATTCACTTTGGATATGGTTTCAGCATTGGTGGTGTAGGAGCTTTCAATTACAATAATGGTGTTGTAAGTCCTGGAGGAGTAGGTTTTGACATTAACTGTGGAGTTAGAATGCTTAGAACTAACTTAACAGAAGATGAAATCAAGCCTAAGCTTAAGGAACTTACTGAAGTATTATTTAAGAACATTCCATCAGGTGTAGGAAGTAAAGGTCAAATCAGACTTAAGGACAATGAGATCAATGAGGTTTTAGACTATGGTGCTTGGTGGGCTGTAGAACGTGGATTCGGTTGGGAAGACGACCTTAAGTTCTTGGAAGAAAACGGTAGAATGAAGGATGCTGAATCTGCTATTGTAAGTGATAAGGCTAAAAAGAGAGGAATTCCTCAATTAGGTTCATTAGGTTCTGGAAACCACTTCCTTGAAGTTCAAAAGATTGAAGAGATTTATGATGAAACTGTGGCAAAGGCATTTGGTCTTGAAGCAGGATCAATAGCCATTATGATTCACAGTGGTTCAAGAGGATGTGGACACCAAATCTGCAGTGACTATTTAAGACAAATGGATAAGGCTTATAGAAATTATAAAATAAATATTCCTGATAGGCAATTGGCATGTGCACCTATTGATTCCAAAGAGGCACAAGGTTACTTAAAGGCTATGGCTGCTGGTGCTAATTATGCATGGGCAAATCGTCAAATGATGTCCCATTGGGTTAGAGAATCATTTGAAGAAGTGTTTTCCCGCAGTGCTGATGATATGGGCATGAGCACCATTTACGATGTTGCACACAACATCGCTAAAAAGGAAGTTCATAAGGTAAAAGGTTCCCATATGGAAGTGCTTGTTCACAGAAAAGGGGCTACTCGCGCATTCGGTCCTGGAAGACGTGAAATTCCTAAGGAATACCGTTCTGTAGGTCAGCCTGTATTGATTCCAGGAACTATGGGTACAGCTTCTTACATATTGCATGGTACTGATGTTGCTATGGAAGAGACCTTCGGTTCAACTGCTCACGGTGCAGGAAGGGTCTTATCAAGAACTGCAGCTAAAGAACAATTCACTGCAGAAGGAATCAAGAAGGAATTAAACTCAAAAGGAATTCATGTAAAAGCAAATTCCGCTCCAGTTTTAGCTGAAGAGGCACCTGGTGCATACAAGAATGTTGATTCAGTTGTTAAAACATCTCACGATGCAGGAATTGCTAAATTAGTTGCAAAAGTTGTTCCTTTAGCAGTTACAAAAGGATAATAATTATCCTTTTCTTATTTTATTTTGAATTTTTAATTAATTTATTAATTTATAAAATAATTGTTTTATTAATTTATTAAGACAATTATTATTTTTTATTTTTATTGAGGTTATCATATGATTGGAATTATTGGTGGTAGTGGAGTAGAAGAAATAGGTGAATTGGCAGATTCTATAGAAAAAATAACTGTTGATACAGAATACGGTTCTGTTGAGGTTTCTCTTTTAAGCATTGAGGACAAGACAGTTGCTTTCTTGCCAAGACACTCTGCAGGTCACACTTGTCCTCCACATAAAATCAATTTTAAGGCAAACATCATGGCACTTAAGGAGATAGGTGTTACTCAAATCATGGCTACAAATGCTGTAGGTTCACTTGATTTGGATATTGGTCCCGGATCCATTGTTCTCCCAGATGACTTTTTGGATTTCACTGTAAATAGGGATAGAACTTTCTATGACAATGAGGTTATTCACATTGACATGACCGAACCTTTCTGCAATAGATTGAGAGGAACTATTTTAGCTAATTCCGGATGTGTTGATGGAAAGGTTGTTGATGGAGGAACCATTGTCTGTACAGAAGGGCCACGATTTGAAACTCCTGCTGAAATTAAGATGTTTGGCATACTTGGAGGATCAATTGTTGGCATGACTACATTACCTGAAGCAGTTCTTGCAAGGGAAAAGGAAATGTGTTATGTTCCTATAGCTGTTGTTTCCAATTATTCCACTTCTATTTCCCCTACTAAATTAGATACAAAAGAAGTCTTGGATATTATGGCTCAAAAGAAAGGGGAATTGATTAACTTATTGTTTGATACAATTAAGGACTTATCAAAAGAGTGTGATTGTGAGTGTCATCATGTTTTAGATGATGCACACATGTAATTAGACTTTTAATAATTTTTAATTTATTTTTTTTATTTTTCTATTTAATTTAATCTATTTTTTTATTTTTAGTCTATTTTCCACTATTTTTTCTATTTTATTTAATTTTTTTTAATAAATTCAAAACTTTTATATGCAACCAAGTTTATATATTTGTTACCATCAACCACTTAATCTAAAATTTTCAATGCATGTTAAAACAAGCGCGTTTTCATGTTTGGATTTAGTTATTATAGATTTAATGAAGGGGTATGAATCTATAATTGTGGTTGATTACACCAATAAATCATCATAATAGAATTTCATCATATTAAATCACTCCTATATTTCGTTTGTTCATAATATCAACTCATTGTTGTGCCTTTGTATTTTGTTTGCATTTTTTAGTTATGATGATTTGTTGGGACAACTTGGTTGGGATATTATTTAATAAGTTTCAAGGGGGCTTATTTTATAATGGGGTGGGTTGTTCTTATTTAACGTATTTTGTTGTCGAATGAATTTTCATCTATGAGGTGTTTTAATGAATGATTTTGGTTTAGTGCAATTGATTTGGATTAAGAGATTGGTAAGTGAAACAGCTAGAATAAATACTTTAATTGAATGCAACAGATTATCTAAAAAGGATTTAAACAGGTATAAATCCGTTATTTCAGCTATTGATGACTTTTGTGCATTTGTCATCAATTCTCAAAACTGGAGTGATGTCAAAAATATTTCAAGCATTGTTGATGAAGTTGAAATGGTCTTGTTCCAACATTTCTATGAACAGATAGGTGCTTTTGAAGATGAGGAAGTTCATTTGGACTTGTCTAGTGGTGATGAAGTCAATCTCAGATTTGAAAATCCATTCATTGAGAATCAAAGGTTTGGTGTAATTTATGAAAATGATTTGGAAAATGCGTTCAATGGATCTGTATTTGAAGGGGAGATTGTTGAAATTCCGAATGAGATTGAATTTGAAATCAATGATGAAAATCCAGTTTTAGAGATATTTGATATGAAACTTGGAGAGTCCCGTGAGATTTCAGTAGGGGATTTTATAAATATTCTCACTCAAAACCAAGAAGACCTCAGTTTCACTTTGGATCCAGAAGCATTTCCAGATGAAACGGATATCTTAAGTGAAGATGTGGAAGTTTCATTAGAGGAATTCCTTGCACACCTTATTGATTGCAGCTCTTCAAAAGGCATGGACTTCAGCATATTTGATTATGATGATGATTTTGATTAAATTATCATTTCTTCTTACTATTTTTTTATTTATTATAACTTGTTTTAATTATTTTAAATTTATTTAAATTCATTATTATAAATCATTATTATAAATCATTATTATAAATCATTATTTTAAATTCATTATAATAAATCCAATTCTAAATTCTACTTTTAGTTTTCATTCATATTTCACTAATGAAAATGTCTTCTATTTTCACATCAAACTTATGAGCTATTTTAAAGGCGAGCTCAAGTGATGGATTGTATTTGTCATTTTCAATAGCAACTATGGTTTGCCTGCTGACTCCCAATTCATTTGCCAATTCTTCTTGGGTAATATTTTCAATTGCTCTGTAAATTCTTAGATTATTTCTCATGCTTGCCCTCTTTTTTATAAATTGATTTAATTTTAAAATGTTATGTAAAATTATATTTACTTATTGTATAAATATATTTACTTTATGTTAAATATTATTTACTATTCGTATGTATTTATATAAGATTATGAATATATATTCAAAATGTAATTTAGTAATCAATAAAAAATGAAGGTCGTTGATAATATGGAAAAAGCTTTAACTTTAAAATATACTTGTAAAGATTGCGGATTCACTTGGATCACCTTAAACGGTGAACACTCAATCTGCCCTAAATGTCACAGTGAAAATATTGAATTCTTGGAAGAGGTAAAGGATTTGGATATTGATGCAATTCTCGCTCATAATAAAAGAAGAGGGGGATGTTGCGGTTCTGCAAGAGGAAAAGGTCCTTTAACTTGCGGTAAACCAATGCCTGATCATGCCAATCCTAATATCCCACATCATAGACATGATAAGAGAACTTGCTGTGGCTACAATGAATAATTGATTCATCATTGATTTAATCTTTATACCCTTAAAAATAAAAAAACGGATAATTGATATCCAGTAGTTAGAGTTTATTCTTTCCTTTTTAATACCTCGTATTCTCTATTGGATATTTATTATCCTTATCAATCATTTTTTCTTTCCTAATTTTTTATCAATTTTTCTAATTCTTCATAACATGCTAACTTTTCATTTTAATTAAATTTTCATTTTCTCTGTCTGTTATTTATTAAATTCCTTATTTTGTCTATTTCTAGTTTTTTAATTTAAATAATAAAATATTTATTATAAAGATAATATAAATTAAAATATGATATAATATTTAAGTTAATTATTCTTTAATATCTTTAATAATTAACTCATAAATTATTAGATTTTATTGGAATTATTGAATAATTTAAATTATTTCATTCGGAGGATTTTGATGAATAAAAGTGATTTGAAAAGAGACCATTATATGTTGAAAGGTCCCCTTGCTAAGCAAGGTTATGACTGGTGGTGGCATTCTTTAACAGCTTACAATAAGGAAACTGGTGAACCAAGACCATTCTTTATAGAATACTTTGTATGTAACCCCGATTTGGCTGAAGATGAACCTACATTAGGTCAAGACCCTAAAAACATTGAAGCAGGCAAAAGACCTTCTTACTGCATGTTAAAAGTTGGAGCATGGGGTAAAGAGCCTAAACAGATCCATAATTACTATTCCATGAAGGATTTCTCATGTCCTGATGACAAATTGGACATAAAGGTTGGAGAATACAGCTTGACTGAAACCCACATGACTGGATACTGTAAAGTAACTGAAGAGGAAGCACGTGAACATCCGGAATACATGTGTGATGCAGGAGAAATGAAATGGGACTTGGATATTGACAAGCAAATCGCTTTTAATGTGGGTTATGGTGCTAACAGTTTCTTTAGAAAATTAAATTCATTTGAAATGTTTTGGCATGCTGAAGGAATAAAGACCCAATACAGCGGTACCATTGAAATGGATGGTGTTGAATATGAAGTCATTCCTGAAAAATCCTTTGGATATGCGGATAAGAATTGGGGAGCAGACTTTACAAGCCCTTGGTTATGGATTTCCTCATGTAATCTAACAAGTTTAATAACTGGCAAAAAGCTCAATAATTCTGCTTTTGAAGCAGGCGGAGGAAAACCTAAGGCATTTGGAATTTCCCTTCCTCGTAAACTATTGATTGGATTATACTATGAAGGAAAAATGTATGAATACAACTTTGCAAGATTCTGGAACAATGTCCATCAAGAGTTTGGATTTAAAGAAGGCAAGGAAGAAAATGAATGGTTCATTAATGCAAGTAATTGGAACAGCAAAATTGAAATGAAATTATACTGTAAACGTGATGAAATGTTGCTTTTCAATTATGAAGCCCCTACAGGTAAAAAGCTTCACACCCGTCTTTGGAATGGTGGAAACGGTTACGGTGAAATCAAATTGATGAAAAATGACGGAACCTTAATTGACCATATCAAAATAGAAAATGCCGGTTGTGAATACGGAGAATATGATGATGATAGAACTCACAATATTATAGATGACAGATAAGTTATCTATAATATTATTTTTTTTATCATATCAATTCCTTAATTGATTTAATATTTATTATTTTTATAACTGTTATATTATTTTGTGTTTTATGATTAATTTTGTTTAAGAGAGATATTATGTTATTTAGCGATATAATTGCATTAGTCATTGTTTATCTTTATGTAGTTGTCATATTCCTATTGGCAGAAAAGGTTTTAAAGAGCAAGCCTGAAGTTTCTCGTAAGTTTGTTCATATCATGGTGGGTAATATGATATTTGCCATGCCGTTCTTCTCAGACCCTTCAATCTTGCTTTGGTTTATCACATTGCCCATAACAATTGCATTGTTCTTCTTGACTGAGTATTCACCAATAGCAATCCATAATAGCGTAACCGAATCTGGTCATGCATTAGGATTGTTCTTCTATGCAGGTATTTGGTCTGTATTGCTTTTGATATTCCCAATTTTATTAGATCCTAATTTGCTTTGGATTGTAGCATTAGCTATTGTTCCTTTGGTATACGGTGATGGATTTGCAGCTCTTGTCGGTGCAAAATGGGGAAGAATCAAATACCATATATTCGGTGGAGAAAAAACTCTTGCAGGTTCCCTTGCAATGCTTTCTGTAACTGCAGTTTTATCTGTATTTGTATGGGTTTTCTATACTGCAATGGGATACACCCTTCCAGAGCTTAATTTCTGGTACATCTTGATTATTTCTGCAATTGCAACTGTTGCTGAAGCTATCAGTTATGGTGGTATTGATAACCTTACTGTACCTTCTGTAACTGCAATCTTGTATTATTTGGTTGCAACTATATTATAAAACTGTTATCACTTATTGTGATAACCTTTCTTATTTTTTTAATCATTTCTTATATTATTTTTATAAATTTTTATACAAATTCTCTTTTTGTTTTTATCTATTCGAATGGTATCATCTTTCTTTTGATTTTTTATACTTAAATAACTTAAATTTATTTTTATTTTAAATTCTTTATTTCTATTTTAAATAAATATTTTAAAATATTTAGTAATGATATTAATTTTAATCATTTTTTTAATTTATTTAACTATTTTAAATTATTTTTTTCTATTTTAATAAATTTTAAATTAAAATAACTTTTTGTTAATAAAATCGAAACCTTTATATACTATGAAGTTCAAGTATTATTTAGTTACAAAAACTAACTAAAAGATTTACATTAATAATTGTTGATAAATTTTTAATAAATTCTTTTAATTCTTTATTTGGTTAATTAAATCAAGTCATTATGATTAAAACAATTGAATAAGCGAATTATTGGAATTTAATGAGAATTAATTCTTTTAATTATTTATTGATGATTAATTTGTATTTATTTGGTTATTTAAATAAATTGATGGTCTTTAAATCTTTAGTTTAATTTTAATGTATTTGTTGAAGTTTTTTAAATTTCATTTGTTTGTATTTGACCAATCCTTTATTTGGATTATTGATTAGATTCAAGCATTAAATAAATAATTTTAAAATTAATTCTAAACAATTGATATTTCTGTACCATCAATGATTATTAATTGTCTTTTATTATTTATTGTAACGAAAATTAGCTAAGCAAATCTTAGTTAAAGATCCAATTAGCTAATTATCATATTTATCTATTCATTACTATTCACAAAAAATAAAAGGAGTTGAAGATTATGGCTGATGTAGAACTTAAAATCAAAGTTGCAGAAACATTATCTCAAAAAGACGTTGGTAAAAATATAGCTAAACTAGATATGGAATCTATGTTTAAATTAGGTCTTAAGGATGGGGACTTAATCGAGATTATCGGATCTAAACATACTGCAGCAGTTGCAATTGCTTCTCAATCTGAGATGGAATCAATCATAAGGATAGACGGTACAACCCGTAAGAATTCAGGTGCTTCAATAGGTGAGGAAGTTACCATCAAAAGAGCAGAAGCAAAAGAAGCTAAAAAAATTGTTCTAGCTCCTATTGATGCAAGAATCAGGATTGGTGGAGATTTCAACAGAGCATTCAGAAACCAAGTAATGGTTCAAGGGGACTTGATTAATACTGGTATTAAAACTCCTCAAAGAAGATCTGTTGGCAGTGGATTCTTTGATGATATCTTTGATGACATCATGAATGTTCCAGGCATTGGTGCAATGAGCCAAATCAAGTTGGCAGTTGTAAGCACTAACCCTGGTGGTGTTGTAAAAGTCGGTCCAAACACTAAGGTGGAAATCAATGAGGAACCTGTAGACGTTTCCAAATTGGAAGGTGTATCCAATCTTGTAGATATCAGTTACGATGACATAGGCGGTTTAAAGGATGAGGTTAAAAAGGTTAGGGAAATGATTGAAATCCCTCTTAAGAAACCGGAATTATTTGATAAGTTAGGTATTGCTCCTCCAAAAGGAGTATTGATGCACGGTCCTCCAGGTACCGGTAAGACCTTGCTTGCAAAGGCAGTGGCAAATGAAAGTGATGCTCACTTCATTGTAATCAATGGTCCTGAAATCATGAGCAAATATGTTGGTGGATCTGAAGAAAACCTAAGGGAATTCTTTGAAGAAGCTGAAGAAAACGCTCCATCCATTATCTTTATTGATGAATTGGATGCTATTGCACCTAAACGTGAAGAAACTCAAGGGGAAGTGGAAAGAAGGACTGTTGCACAGCTATTGACTTTGATGGATGGACTTAATTCCAGAGGTCAAGTGGTTGTAATCGGTGCAACAAACAGGCCTGATTCCCTTGATGGTGCACTTAGAAGACCTGGTAGGTTTGATCGTGAAATTGAAATCGGTGTTCCTGATAAAGAGGAACGTAAAGAGATTATGGAAATTCACACAAGAGGAATGCCTCTTGCAGATGATGTTGACTTGGATGATTTAGCAGATACAACTCACGGATTTGTAGGTGCAGACCTTGAAGCATTGGCTAAGGAAGCAGCTATGAGAGTTGTAAGAAGAATCATTCCTGATTTAGGTGCTGACGATGAGATTCCTCCTGAAGTATTGGAAAAACTTGTAGTAACCAAGGATGACTTCAAGTCTGCACTTAGAGAGATCCAACCATCTGCACTTAGGGAAGTTCTTGTGCAAGTTCCAAATGTCACTTGGGATGATGTCGGTGGATTGGACGAAGCTAAACAGGAATTAAAAGAGGCTGTGGAATGGCCTTTAAAATACCCAGACAAATTCAAGGAATTTGGTGTAAGGCCACCTAAAGGTACCTTATTGTATGGTATTCCAGGTACTGGTAAGACCATGCTTGCAAAGGCAGTAGCAAACGAAAGTGAAGCTAACTTCATTGCAATCAAAGGACCTGAACTCTTGTCCAAATGGGTTGGTGAATCTGAGAAAGGTGTAAGGGAAGTCTTTAGAAAAGCAAGACAAACCGCTCCTACTGTAATCTTCTTTGATGAGATTGATTCAATTGCAAGTTCAAGAGGTGCAGAAGCTGGTGATTCTGGAGTAACCAAACGTGTCGTAAATCAATTATTGACTGAAATTGATGGTCTTGAAGAGTTGGAGGATGTTGCAATCATTGCAGCAACCAATAGGCCTGACATTATCGATCCAGGTCTAATGAGGCCAGGAAGATTTGACAGACACATTAAGGTTGATGCTCCAAATGAAGATGCAAGACTTGCAATATTCAAGGTACACACCAAAGACATGCCTCTTGCAAAAGATGTCAAGCTTAAGAAATTGGCTAAAAACACCGAAGGATATGTTGGGGCAGACATTGAAGCTGTATGCCGTGAAGCTGCAATGCTCGCTTTAAGAGAAAACATTGAAGCAAGCGAGGTCTCAGCTAAATTCTTCGATGAAGCTATGGATAAGGTGAAGCCAAAAACAGTAAGTGATGAAGAAGAATTGATCCAATATTACTAAGGATCAATTCCTTTATCACTTTTTTCCTCCTTAATTAATCATATTTAATCGCTAAAATCAAATAAATCACACATAAAAACACAAAATCAAAACACAAAACATAAACCACACTCTAAAATATATTTAAACTAAATATCATAAAACACTAAACACCTATAATATATGCAATGGATTAAAGAATAGATTCTCATACCTTTTATCTAATCTTTAATCCATTTCCGCTGTTTTTCTTTTCTATTTTTTATTTTTTTTAATTTTTCAATATTATTTCTTATTTTCCTATTATTTTCCCATTATTTTTCTATTGATTTTCATTAAACTTTTTATTTTCAAAAACCTATTTATTTAATGAGGAATAAATTAAATATAAAGTTTATGGAGTTTAACAATTGTTAATTAATTAAGGGATTATTATGGATAAACATGTAATTGAAGCCTTAGGAAGAGCTAAAATAACTGTTCAAGATGGAAAAGTTGTTGATGTAGGAGAACCTATGATTGAGTACTGCCCCCTATTTCATAAGCATAGGGGAATTGAAAAGTTAACTCCTGAGGAAATAGAAAATAACATCCAATTTAGAATAGAGGACTTTGGAATGTGCACTAAAGATAGGGTATTAAGATTAAAGGATTTCTTATCCTTCGGAATCTCTGAAATATTGTCTACTTTGCTTGCTGATGACATAATAGATTGTGCCATAATGGTCTGTGAAGGTTGCGGAACAGTCCTCATTACAGAAAGTGAGCTTGCTCAAGGGGTAGGTGGAAGAGTTTCAGGGCTTGTTGAGACTAGTCCAATTCCAGAGCTTATTGAAGAGTTTTCACCAAACCATATTGTTGATGGGGAAACTGCAATTATTGATCAGGTCGAAGGATTCAAGTTAGCTATTGAAAATGGATATAAGAACATTGCAGTTACAATAGCATTTCCAGATGATGGAATAATTCTTAGAGAATTGGAAAAGGAATATGATGATGTGAATCTTTATCTCTTTGCAGTACACACTACAGGACTTTCAAGGGAAGAATCAGAACTTATATTTGATGTAAGTGATGTGGTGACTGCATGTGCCAATAAGCACTTAAGGGATATTGCGGAAGAGGAAGACATATTCTCTGTAGGAAGTTCTATCCCTATTTTTGGGGCAAGTGAAAAAGGAGAAGAATTCATTAAATTAAGATTAGATAAGATTGGAGGTCCTAAAAAGAAAACAGGAAACTCTAAGCATCCTTATCCTTTGATTTAAGAATTATTCTTAAGTTATAATCACTTTTTTCTTTTTTTATTTATTTTAATTTCATTTTATTTTTCTTAAAATTTTTATCTTTTATTAAATTAATTTAATTCAATATTTTAATTATTTTCATCAATTCAATAATTAATTTTAAATGTATTGTAAAACAGAAATATAATATTATATATTTATTAATTTTATTCATGGAGATTTAAATGTCAAAAGATGTAGTTTTAATATTATCTGGAGGATTGGACTCTTCCACTTTATTGTATAAATTATTGAATGAAGGGAATAAGGTAACTGCACTCAGTTTCAATTATGGTCAAAAGGCAGCTATTGAAATTGAAAGAGCAGCAGAAATCTGTAAGATGAATGATGTTCCTCATTTCGTATTTGATATACAGAATATTGTGGATTTGCTTTCAAGCAGCTTGACTGATAAGGATAATGATAATGTCTCTGAACCAGCAAACACTGTTGTTCCAAGCAGAAATACAATATTGCTTGAACTTGCAACTGCATTTGCAATAAGCAACAATAAGGAAGAGGTCTATTATGGTGCAATCAAGGCAGATGTCGGTGATTATCCAGATACCACTCCAGAGTTTTTAGAGAAGATCAATGAGTTAAATAAAGTCAATAACTATGAATACATTCCTGTTTGCGCTCCATTTATTGATACAGACAAGAAAGATGTAGTAAAGCTTGCTTTGAAGCTAGGGGTGCCAATAGAAAAGACTTGGAGCTGTTATGTAAACAATGATGGAACTCCCTGTGGTGAATGCTTCAGTTGCAAATCAAGAATAAACGCTATTGAAGAAGCTAAAAAAGAATTAGGAATGGATTAATAGGATTATTAAATCAAACTGATTAGAAATTTTTATTAGTTATGGAGGTTATATTTATGTTAACATTAGTATCCGAACATAGAGTTTATGGTTGTCATAAATTAAAGAATCAGGGTGGAAAATGTACTCAATGGCATGGACACCAATATAAGGTCATCTTAACTTTAAAGGCACCATATAAGGACTTGGATTATAGAAATATGATTATGGACACCTATGACATTGAAGCGATTTTCAATGAATTCATTGGTGTTGACCATTTGAACTTGAATGAATTTATGGATTCCGAAGATCCTACAATGGAAGAAATGAGTAAATTCTTCTATGACGGATTAAAACCTAAAATCGAATGTTTAGTAAGTGTTGGAGTTTATGAAACTCCTGAGACTGGTGTAACTTACGAACCTATGGAATAATTGAGTAGATATTATTTTAAGTTTATTGCTAGTTAAATTGTTGAGTTTTTTAAAGTAGGTGATTGAAATTAAGGTTAGTGAAATATTCACATCATTTCAAGGTGAAGGGCCTTACATAGGGACTCCTGCAACCTTTTTAAGATTATATGGTTGCAATTTGAACTGTGAATGGTGTGATACTGACATTTCAACATACGAAATGCTGTCTGTTGATGATGTTGCAGAGATTCTGATGACTCAAATGGAGTTCAATAATATAAACTTATTAGTCATAACCGGCGGAGAGCCTACTTTACAGATGGAAGAGATAAAGCGTTTGATTAAGGAGCTTCCTGAAGACATTAAAATCCAGTTTGAGACAAACGGTTCCATTTTCGAATATCTTCCTGAAATAGAATATGTAATCAGCCCAAAGGAAGATAAGGAAAAGGTCTTCGAGAATTATCATAAGTATGATAATGTTTTCTTTAAGTTTGTAATCACTTCAAAAGAGGATATAGATGAAGTGATTGCAATAAAAAACAAGTACGGTTACGATAAGACAATATGGCTTCAAGGTGAATTCAGCAAAGATGCACTTATGGCTGATTTGATTAGGGAAAATTTCCCTCGTTTAGAAAATATCAAATTATCTGTTCAAACTCATAAATATTTGAGTCAAAGATAAATATTCTCCTTAACTTTGTTGATGTGTTGCCGAATGAATTGATAATATACTTATATAAGTTAAATCAAATATATTATTACGAAAAATATTTTTTAAATCAAAATTGTATTTTTAAAATTAAGTGTGGAATTATGTATAAAAGAATTTTATTACCAACTGATGGATCTGAACACTCTTTACGTGAAGTTGAAAGAGCTAAACATGTATTGGCAGAAGAGGGGGAAATTATAATTCTCTCTGTTGCTATTAAAATAAGAAAAACAGCGTTCCATAGGGAAAAAGATGTAATGGAAATGAATAGGGAAGCTGTAAAGGAAGCTGAAGATAATGTAAAAGCTATGGCAGATTGCTTTGATGACAGTTTTAATGTAAGAACCATGGTAAAAGTAGGTTTTCCATCTGAACAAATAAATGTAGTTGCTGAAGATGAGGATTGTGACTTGATTATCATTGCATCTTCAGGTGTAAGCGGCATTCATAAGTTTGTTCTTGGTAGTGTTGCTGAGAACGTACTTAAAGAATGTGAAAAAGATGTTTTATTAATTCATAATTAATTAATAAATCATTCTTTCTTTTCTTTTTTTTTTAAAGATATGCCCTTTTAAAATTAGTTTTAATAGGGTAAGATTTTTTTTTTTTAAATTGTCTTATTTTTCTTTATCATTATAAAATGATCCTCGTATGGTGTTGGATGGGATAGCATTATTTTTTAATAAGGTTCAAAGCTTTATTGGAGATCTCTTTTAATTGTTTCTCCATTCTTTCTTTTTCTTCTGAATCATAGTCTTCAAAAGTGATTATGTCGAATTCTCCGAATATTTCTATACATCTTTCAAAGGTTTCTTCTCCTTTTTCAGTTAAATGTAAGTTACGGCGAGCATTATTGTCTTCATCAATTGTTTTATAAACCAATTCCTTTTCTTCTAATTTTTTAAATGTTTTTGTGATGTTTGATTCAGAAACGATTAAACTATGTGCAATTTCCCTTTGGCTAATTCCATCATTATAATAAATTTTTGACAAAAACATTGCTTCAGCAGGATTGATTTTCAAGTCTGCACTTCTTTCTTTAAAAAACTCTCCAAATCCTTTTGTTATATTATACCATGAATTTAGATAACTGTTTTCTTGATTGAATACTGAATTTTTACGCATAATATCCCCTTAAGTTTACTGTGTTAATTAATAACTCCCTTTTACTATATAAATGTATTGATAAAATTTGAATAATGTATAATTTTAATGATAATTTTATATTTTAATGTATAATTTTATCCATTTTTATTATTTTTTTAACACTGATTTTTAAATATTAATTATTTTTTTGTTAATTTTTTAAATTAATTTTTTTAATTATTTCCATATTTTTTCTTTTGATTTGTTCATTTATCCATAAAATTTTAGATTTTTTTATTAAACTTAATTGAGTTTAGTATTCTAAATCATTCATTAAAATAGGTTTTTCTTGGATTTAAAGCAGAATTAACCATGTTAAGTCATAATGGCGAATTATATTTTATTTGATACATATAATTATAATTAAGTATTTCTTATGATTAATTGAGGCATGTGTATGGATAGAGACAAGATCATAGTGAAAACCAGTGTCATTGGGATGCTGGTGAATTTAATCCTTGTTGCATTTAAGGCAACCATTGGAATCATGGTAAACAGTATTGCAATCACATTGGATGCAGTGAACAATTTGACAGATGCTTTATCTTCAATAATTACAATTATTGGGACAAAACTGGCAGGGAAAGCTCCAGATAAAAAGTATCCTTACGGTTACGGTAGAATTGAGTATTTCTCATCTGTAATCATTTCAATTATTGTACTGCTTGCAGGAATAACTGCTTTGGAAGAGTCTGTTCCAAAGATTTTTAACCCTGTCTTGGCAGATTATACCTTTGTTTCAATCTTTATAATTGCTGTTGCTGTAGTTGTAAAGTTCCTTTTGGGAAGATATGTTAAAGGAAAGGGAAAGGAAATAAATTCCCAATCATTGGTTGCATCTGGAAGTGATGCACTCTTTGATGCAATTCTCTCCTTGTCTACAGTTGTTGCAGCTATTATCAGTTTGATCTGGAACATCAGTTTGGAAGGTATTTTAGGAACTATCATAGCTTTTGTCATTATTAAGGCAGCTATTGAAATGCTCTCTGAAACATTAAGCAGCATGATTGGTACTCGTGTTGACAGTGGGATAACCGATAAGCTTAAGGATAGAATTAGTGAATTTGATGAAGTAGTGGGTGTTTATGACTTGACTTTACACAATTACGGACCAACACAATTGATGGGATCTGTTCATGTTGAGCTTAGGGATGACTTGACTGCAAAGGAGATTCATAAGTTAACCAGACGTATTCTATATGCTGTTTATGAAGAGTTTGGAATTATACTTACAGTTGGAATCTATGCGTCAAATACAGATAATGAAGAAACTAGAAAAATCAAGGAAAGCCTTAATGAAATAGTTGCAAAATATCATGAAATATTGCAAATGCATGGGTTCTATGTGGGATGTTGATTTGAATTTGATCACTTTCGATTTAATCATTGATTTTGATGCAAATCGTGCTGATGTAAAAGAGAAAGTTTTGAAAGAAATCCAAGATAAATATCCGAATTATCAATTTGATGTAATCTTAGATGCAGATTATAGTGACTAATGTCGCTATAATTATATTCTTTTAAATATTTATTTTATTCGTAATCAACAGAACAATATGTTTCCAGATTATTTTATAAAAATAGTTTAGTAATTATGTTGATAAAAGAGTTATAAAAAGAGTTTTTTTTTTTTTTTATTTGAATAATAAATTATGGAGGGGCTTTAATAGCCCATCCATTATTATTCATAATTTGTTTTTCAATTATATTGCAGTCCCTCCACCGTCAACACAGATTAATTGACCGGTACAGGAGCTGGATGCGTCAGATGCTAAGTAAATTGCGAGACCGTCTAATTCACCAGGTTCACCTAATCTTCCAGCTGGACAGTATGCTTTAATGAGGTCCATGAATCCAGGCAAGTCAATGGAATCTTCGGTTAATTCGGTTTTGAATACTGCAGGGCAAATTGCGTTTACGGTAATGTCGTATTGTGCCCATTCTACAGCTAAGTCTTTGGTTAAGTTCATTACTCCACCTTTTGCAGATGAGTAAGCACTAATTCCTCCACCAGGGAAGATAACTCTACTGTGGATAGAACCGATGTTAATGATTTTACCATAGTTTTGTTTGATCATTATTTCTCCGACAGCTTTGCACATGTAGTATACACTGCTTAAGTTGATACTGATAATGCTGTCCCAGTTTTCTTTAGCTTGGTCAACTACCATTAAGTTGTTTCCGATACCTGCTGCGTTAACTAAGATGTCGATTCTTCCGTAAGTGTCCATTACTTTTTGTACAGATTCTACAATGTTGTTTACGTCACCTACATCAGTTACTGCATACATTACTTCGCAACCATATTCCTCTTCTAAGATTTTTTTTGTTTTCTTCTAATCTTTCAGCTCTTCTTGCGAATAATGCCATTTTACAGCCTTGGCTTGCGAAAGCTTGAGCGATTTGCCAACCTAATCCTGAGGAAGCATCAGTTACAAGTGCAACTTTGTCTTTAATGTCGAAATAGTTTTTCATTTTTATTCTCCTAAAAAGTTTTTCAACCAATTTGTCGAATCTAATTTTATTATTTAGTTTTTCAACTTTTGTTGGTTATATAATTATTTAATATTTCAATTATTTAAATATTGTTTATTCAATTTTTTTAGATTTAACTTGGTAAATTATATTATTTTGTTTAGTTTTGATATTATTTTGTTCATTTTTATTTTTGATATTTGTCCAGTTATGATTTTTCATGTTCTTAAATTAGATTTGTAAAATTTTTCTTAATTTTTTTATTATTTTATTTAGTTCAACATTACAACAATATTTTATTTTTTTATTATTTCTTTATATTTTTCATTAAAAATTATTTCATGATAACAAATTAATTAAATAATAAATTACATAATTTAATATGTTATGGATTATGTAATAGATTAATGTTATAGATATAATACTATGATGATTATTACAATTATATTTCAAAATTAAAATGATTTAAATTATTAAAGGTGCTTTAATGACACAGATGACTGAAGCTAAGAAAGGAAACATTACTCCTGAAATGAAAGCGGTTGCAGAATTTGAAAGGATAGATGTAGAAAAGATATTAAAGGGAGTAGCTAATGGAACTATTGTAATCCCAAAGAATATTGGAAGAGAAACTAAAGCTTGCGGTATTGGAAAGGGATTAACCACTAAAATCAATGCTAATATTGGTTCATCAAGCAAAATCGAGGATATTGGTCTTGAAATGAAAAAGGCAAAACTTGCAGTTGATTTTGGTGCAGATGCGATTATGGACTTAAGTACAGGCCCTAAATTATTGGAGTTTAGGGAAAAGATAATGAGTTCTGTAGATGTGCCTATTGGAACTGTTCCGATTTATGAAGCAGGAGTTATTACATTAAATAAAGGCAATGAAATCATCGAAATGGATGAGGATGACATATGGGAATCAATCATTCATCAGGCAAAAGATGGTGTTGACTTCATGACCCTTCACTGTGGCATAAATCAGGATTTAGTTCAAAAGCTGCAGGAAGCTAAAAGGATGATGGGTATTGTAAGCAGAGGAGGAACTTTCCTTGCTTCATGGATTTTGCATAATGGAGAGGAAAACCCATTATATGCCAATTACGATTACCTTCTTGAGATTGCTTTGGAATATGACATCACCCTTTCATTAGGTGATGGGCTTCGTCCAGGTTGCTTATCTGATGCAACAGACACTTCACAGATTCAGGAATTGGTTACCTTGGGAACCCTTGTAAAAAGAGCTCAGGAAGCTGGAGTTCAAACCATGGTTGAAGGTCCAGGTCATGTTCCATTAAATCAAATCAGGTCCAATATGGAAATTCAAAAGACATTATGTCATGGGGCTCCGTTTTATGTTTTAGGGCCTATTGTTACAGATTTGGCACCTGGTTATGATCATATCACTTCCGCTATTGGAGGAGCTATTGCCGCTTCAAGCGGAGCTGATTTCCTATGCTATGTAACCCCTGCAGAACATTTATCATTGCCTTCCCTCGAAGATGTTAAGGAAGGAGTTATTGCAAGCAAGATTGCTGCCCAAGCAGCAGATGTTGCATTAGGTTTGGAAACTGCATGGGAGAAGGAAGTGGAAATGGCAACTGCAAGGAAAAACTTTGACTGGGAAGCTCAATTCAATCTTGCTTTTGACAATGTCAAGCCAAGGCATTATAGAAACAAATGTGAACTTGATGATGATGAAATGTGCGCTATGTGTGGAGAGTACTGTGCAGTTAAAATAGCTAAAGGAGATTTTTAGATTAATTTTATAATTAATGATTTTATCACAAATTTTAAAATAAATTAAATCAAATTGTCACTGATTCTTGGGATGTGAAAAGATGAAATATCAGGAACTTGTTAATGTTTACGAGGCATTAGGAGCCACTACAAAAAGATTGGAAAAAACAGATATTTTAGCGGATTTTCTAATAAAAGTTGAAGAAGAGGATTTGGAGAAAATCACATTAATGGCTTTAGGTAGCGTTTTCCCTTCTTGGAGTGAAGAGGAACAGGGAATAGGTGATAAGCTTGTTATGAAAGCTGTTGGAGATGCTGTAGGAGTTTCTGTAGATGCGGTTGAAGATGCCATCCGTGATGAAGGAGACATTGGAGCAGCTGCAGAAAAGCTATATGCCAAAAAGGCTCAAATGACATTTTTCTCACAGCCATTAACTGTCAAATTTGTTTATAACCAATTAAGAAAATTGGCAACAATATCTGGAAGCAGATCCACTGCCCGTAAAATTTCCAATATTCTTGAACTTTTATCTTCCGCTTCTGGAAAGGAAGCAAAATACATTTGCAGAACCATTTTGGAAGAGCTTAGAATTGGTGTAGGTGAAGGAATCATTCGTGATGCGATATCCCAAGCATTTGGTGTTGACAAGGCTGTTGCTGAAAGGGCGCATATGTTGACAAATGACTTAGGTCTTGTTGCAAAAGTGGCAAAGATTGAAGGTGAAGAGGGTCTTAAGAAATTGACATTGATTCCGGGAAGGCCGGTAAAGCCAATGCTTGCACAATTGTCTGAAGGAATAGGCATAAGCGTTGAAGAGATGGGATGTGCACTTTGTGAAACTAAATATGATGGATTTCGTACTCAATTCCATAAGAAAGGGGATGAAATCACATTATTCACTCGCCGTTTGGAAAATGTCACACATGCTTTCCCAGATGCAGTGGATTTCATCAAAAGAGGATTCCCCGATGAGGACTTTATTGTGGAAGGTGAAATTGTAGGTTTTAGGGATGACAAGCCTCTTCCATTCCAAACAGTATTGCAAAGGGTAAGAAGGAAATATGATATTCATGATGCAATGAAAAATGTTCCTATAAAGATATTTTTATATGATTTGCTTTACTTTAAGGAACCTGTAGTTGATGAGCCTATCATTAGGCGTAGGGAAATCTTGGAAAATGCTGTGGATTGCTCAATTGATGAATTGAACCTCAGTGATATTGTGAAAGTAGGTCCTGAAAACATTGATGATGCTATAGAACTGTTCAATAAATCCATAGCTGGTGGACATGAGGGGATCATGATTAAAAACTGCGCTGAACCGTATATTCCTGGAATTCGTGGAAAGAAAATGCTAAAGTTCAAGGCAGAACCTGAAACATTGGATACAGTTATTGTTGGAGGGACAAAGGGAATAGGCAAAAGGGGAGAGTTTATAGGGTCTTATGAGATTGCGCTTCGCGACGAATATGGCGATTTGCAAACCATCACCAAGATAGGAAGCGGGCTTTCAGATGATGATTTGGCAAATCTAACAAGACAAATGAAAGAAATTATAATCTCAGAGAAAGGAACTCAGATTACTGTTCAGCCAAAAATAGTTTTAGAAATAAAATACAGTGAGATTGTAAAAAGTCCGGAATATCCTGCAGGATACTCTTTACGTTTCCCTATTGTAAAAAGCATAAGAACAGATAAGGGCGTAGAGGACATTGATACAATTGAAAGATTGGAATCAATGTATAATGGCCAATAATCTTAATTTTTTATTT